>JBAUNU010000635.1:0-2807 GCA_049579405.1 Methylocella sp. | reverse complement strand
CTCATCAACCATGTCACCGGCGGACACATCGGGATCATCGACGCCGGGCCGCCTTCCTTTCAACCGATGAACATTAATTTTGGACTTTTCCCGCCGATCGCCCGGAACGCGCCCGGCGGCAAGACCTCGCCTGGCAAGCAAACAGCTCCGAGCCGCAAAGCCGCGATCGCCTTGCGGGCCGCGCGTGATTTGGATGCCTGGCTTGGGATGAATAAAACGTGCGCGGCCGAATGAGCGCGGAACACCCCGCTCTCTCTTTTCATATCAACGCTGGTTCCGAGGGGGTTAAATTCGGCGCCTGCTAGAAAATCGTCTCGCCTGCCAGCAGGCCAAGCACAAGGAAAACGACGAACACAACGATGAAAATCATGAATAGTATACGCGCGATCCCGCCGGCGGCCGCCGATATGCCGGTGAACCCGAGGAGACCGGTGACAATCGATATCACGAGAAAGAGGAGTGCCACTCTCAGCATGTGCGTTCCCCAGGAAAATTTATGGGCCTTCGAAACGGCCCTGCGCCAGGTTGAATTCAGAAGTCGCCAGAAGGTTCCGCGCGACGTCGGGACGTCATTTCGGCGCGAGAAAAATGTCCGCCGCGAGTCCGGCGAAAAGCATAAGTCCCGCGTCGCGGTTCGAACGAAACAGGCGCAACGCAAGGGCGCCATTGCCGGGGTCGACCCGCATCGTCTGCCAGCCAAGATGCGACGCGAATAGCAAGAGGCCACCCTGCGCCGGCGAACCCGCGCCGGCGGCAAGCAACGCCGCTTCGGTGCACATGACCGCGAGCGCGTAGAGAAATCCCACTCCCAAACGAAGCCGGCCGCCGAAAGCCCGCGCGGTCGAGCCGATACGGGCGAGCGCATCGTCCTCGATGTCCTGCACCGCATAGATTGTGTCGTAGCCGATGGTCCAGAAGACCGCGCCGAGATAGAGAAATAGCGGCGCGGACGCGAGCGATCCCAGGGCTGCCGCCCACCCAACCAATGCGCCCCATGCGAAAGCCGCGCCCAGAACCACTTGCGGCCAGGAGCTGATCCGCTTCATGAAAGGATAAAGGCCAACGACGCCAAGCGAGGCAAATCCCAAAAGGATCGTAAAGCCGTTGAACCTTAAAAGCACGGCAAGTCCGGCAACACATTGCGCGGCAAGAAAGAAGGCCGCGGCCGTTGCGCCGATGCGTCCCGAAGCGAGCGGACGCCATTTCGTGCGCGACACCTTCGCATCGATGTCGCGATCGATCATGTCATTATAGGTCGAGCCGGCGCCGCGCATGACGACGGCTCCCGCGAAAAACAAGAGAAGGTCGCGGACGCGCAACGGTCCGCCTTGATAAATGCTTGCGAGCGCGCTCGACCACCAGCAAGGCAACAGAAGCAGCCACCAGCCGATCGGGCGATCGAGGCGCGCGAGCTGAAGCCAGGGATGCCAGGATTTTGGCGCGAGCCGGAGGACGAGCTGTCCCGCAACCGAATCGGGCAGAGCGTTTGCGGGAGACCCGGCAAGATTGGCCGGCGGGGATCGATCGCGCGGGCCTTCGGCATCTGGCCCGATCGGGCATTGCGTCACAGCGGCCCGGCGGGAAGCTTTTGCTGTGGCACGTTGAGCGCCCCGGAGGCCTGCTGCTCTTGTGCCTTCTTCATTTTCGCCGCGACGGTGCAGGCTTGATTGGCCACCTTACTGGATTTGCCGGTGCTCGCCGCAATATTTTGGAATGCTTCGTCGGGAACCGCGCACCAATCCTTGTTCTTTGTTAAATAAGCAAGGAGCTCACGCTCGACGGCGACCAGCGCGCGCAGCTTCGGACAAGAGGCCACCGGATCGAGCTGTTTCTTGCCGCCCTGGGCAAGTTGATTGAGTTGATCGATGATGCCCTGACGCTTCTTGGTGAACGCGCCGATATCCTGGTTGCAATCGGTGGCATAAGCCGCGCCGCAGCCCAGGAATGGGATCAAGGCCGTGCCGGCAAACGCGGCTTTACGCAGGAAGCCAATGCGCCTATGGGGCATCATGATGCGAGCCTTTCAGTGACGTTTCGATGGGTTGCCCTTATTTTTTGCCAAGGACACTTGGTATCGCCGTTATCGTGGCCGCGTTTTTGCCGCGCAATCACACGTGCCCAATCGCGGCCAGCGAAATTGCGTGCGTTCATAGCAAACACCGCCGCGCGCGCTAGCGTAACCGGTTCTCGCGGGCCGCGGCGCGCCTTCGACATTACCGAGCGGCCGCATGTCCCGCTATGATTTCGCCGCGCGGCGCCTCTATGTCAATCCCCCGTTAGCGCAGGCGGCACAAATCGCTCTCGATCACGCACAGGCAAATTATGTCCGTAATGTGTTGCGCCTATCCGAAGGTGCGAGAATCCTTGTATTCAATGGCCGCGACGGCGAATGGGAAACAAGCGTTGCCGCGTCTAACCGCAAATATGTCACGCTCGCTGTCGACAGGTTGACACGGCCGCAGGAGCCGCGTCCCGATCTGCATTATTTGTTCGCGCCGCTCAAACAGGCAAGACAGGATTACATGGTTGAAAAAGCGGTGGAAATGGGGGCCGGACTGCTGCGCCCGGTGCTGACCAGCCGGACCCAGGCCAGCCGGATCAAGAGCGAACGGATGCACGCCCATGCGATCGAAGCCGCCGAGCAATGCGGTATTTTGGCGATCCCGGAAATCGCTCCCGCGATCCGGCTCGAAGCGCTGCTCGGCGCTTGGGAACAAGACCGCCTCCTCGTCTTTTGCGATGAAGACGCGCCACCCGGCGATCCCTTGGCGGCGCTGCGCCCCCCGGCCGATGGCAAAGGGCCACCC
>JBAUNU010000634.1:0-3453 GCA_049579405.1 Methylocella sp. | reverse complement strand
GTATCGGCCGACCGCACCGCCCCGGCGAGCGCCTCATCATCCTCGAGAGTCCCCGGGACGACCGTGATCTGATTGCGATAGGGCACGCGATGCAGCGTTTCCGGCTGCGCCAGAACCCGGACCGGCTCGTCCGCGACAAGGGCCTGCTCGAGGATGTACTGGCCGACCGGGCCAGTGGGGCCGGTGATGAGGATGGTCATTCCGCTGCCCCCGCCCACGCGAAATCCGCCTCGGCCTTCTGCGGCATGGGAGCCTCCGCCGCCGCCTCGGACATGGATTCGACGACGCGGGCGAGACCGTCCTCCATTGGCACCGCCGGTATGAAATCCAGCCGTCGCCGGATCTTTCCAATATCGTAGGGCATCTCGTAACGGCGCCAGTTCCGGGTGCGATCAGGCAGCCGATCAGTGGGCAGCGGATTGCCCTGAAGCCGCCGCATCATGCGTGCGATGTCGCCATGGCTCACCACATCGGCGCCAGCGACGTTGAAGGTGTCGTCGGCGGCCGCCGCCATGAAGGCCGCCCGCATCAGCGCTTCGACAGCGTCGTCGACATGCACATACTGGTGCGGAAACGCCGATGTCGGGCCGTCGCCGAAGCGGGGATTCTGGGCGGCCGCCTGGATGAGTTGGCCCGTGCCGGTGTCGCCGACACCGTAGACAAAGGAGAAGCGGATAATCGAATACTCGAACTTGCACTTCTGCGCATACCACCGGGTCAGGTTCTCGCCGGCGATCTTCGAGATGCCGTACTCGGCAAGGTCATTGCCCCCGTCCCTGCGCAGCGCGGCGGTCTCTCCCAGCGGCCATTCCTGGGCCTTATACTGCCCGGAATAGACCGCCGAGGAGCTGACGAAGACCAGACGGCGCAAGCCGCCGCCGCTGCGCTCGATGGCGCGCACGAGATTATGCGCACCGTCGATGTTGACGTGCCGCAACTCGTCCTTGGGGCAGCTGCCCCCCAGCCGCGCCGCGAGATGAACGACGATGCGCGCGCCCTCGACCAGCGCGGCCAAGGCATCGCGGTCGTCGAGACCGCCTTCGATCACGCCGAGTTCGGGGCGGCGGGGGAGCTTATCGGCGGTTCCGGGAAGCGCCAAAACCTTCACTGTGTGGCCCGCCGCGAGCAATCTGCGGACGAGATTGCTGCCGAGAAAGCCCGCGCCGCCTGTAACTGCGATCATATTCGTCTCCTTGCGAGAGTTTACAAAAAGCGTCGGCCGGCCGGATATGGCGAAGGCGCCGCCGCGGTTTCGGGTATCCTCGATGAAATTGTAATCGGCATTGCCGAACCAGACTTCGGTGCCGCCGTCGGGGTTGGCGACGTAGACGGCGCCCGAGGCGAGCTTGGCCGGCGCCTCCGGGCCGAAGGGGTTCGCCGTGCCGATGAACATGCCCTCGGGCGCCGAGACGAGCGTCCGGCCGCCGTAATTGTACGGATTCCCCATGCCGTTTCGCGAGACCGGGATCCAGTTGAGGCCATCCTTGGTGCGGTAGATCTCGAAGCCGCCGCCGATCTCGACAAGCCGGTCGATGCCGAAATGCTTCACCAGCCGCTGCGCCGTCGGCGAGGCGCGATGCGCCCACTGCAGATAGAGGTTCCAGTCGAAGGTCGTGACGTACAGCCAGCCGTCATGCACGACCATCCGCCAGATATAGCCGGCGAAGATGCTGTCGAAGCCGGGACCGAGCCCCGACAGCGGGTATTTCCTCCCGATCGGCGTCTCGCGCGGCGTCCCGACCAGAAGCTCCCAGCTGTCGTCCGGGAAAATGCGGATGATCTCGCCGCTCGTCGGCCCCACGAGGTTGTACCGATCGTAGCCGCCGTTCTGGATCGAGCTGCCGACATAGAGGGCACCATTGAAGGCGCAAAGCGCCATCGCGATCTGGCTCAGCGGTCCGCGGTAGGCGCCCCGCTCGATGACCTTGGCCCATTGACACGGGCCGCCGCCATTCGCCTTCGTCTTCCAGACCTGATAGCCGTGGTAGTGGTTGAAGGTTCCGGCATAGAGGTGGTCGTTGAAAACCGCCGTGTCGAAGATGCCGTTGTTGGTATGATCGCCGAAGCCCCGCTCACAGGCCGGCTCCCATTTGCCGATATCGGGGTCGGCCGAGCGCATGATGATCGACGCGCGGTTGCTGTTGAAATTGACGCCCTCGCCGGCCGGCGGCGCGTAAAGGTGGCCGTCAAAGACATTCAGTGAGCGGAAGGTCGAGATCCGCGGATTGCCCAGCCCCGGCTCCGACACGACGGTAAAATTCTCGCCGTCGTAGGAGCGCAAGATATGCGCCGCGGTTGCCCGCAGCACGGTCGACATCGAGCCGACATAGAGCGCAGGAACGGGGTCGGAGGGGCCCTGGAAGACCGCCATTCCCCGGTAGCCGAGGTCGCGCGGAACTTCCTTGTTGTTCTTGCCGATCATCATCGGCGACCGGAGGACCTGCTTCCACTGCTCGGTCTTCGGCGACCAGCGCCAGATATGGCCCTGCATGTCGAGATCCTCGACCGTGGCCGGCACGCTGACCGGCCACGGATCGAGGGCAGGGGGATCGATCGGCGGGAACAGCTTCAAGAGAGCCATCGAGTTGCGGGTTGTCCCGACATAGAGAGCGCCGTTGAAATACGCCATGCAATGGCAATAAGAGTTCGCCGCGTCGCCAAAACCATTGCGCGCAATGGGACGGAAATTGGCGAAGGTCAGCCCGCGCCCGGTCCGCGCCGCCGGCGAGGCGTTGGGCTGCGCTGACTCGCGTGGCTGGTGATTGATGTCGTCCGGCACCTTGGACTCGGAACCCTCATGATGAAAGCAAACAAGAAATCGCTATAATCCAATTAACGCGTCGCGGGTTGGCGCGGTCTCCACTTGGGGCGGGCTGGATCCGTCGGCCCGCTTGCGGTTCTGTTGATGGCTTAATGCCTGTGACCCGCGAGCCTGTCAAATGCGCCGGTCACGTCGAACGAAAAAATCGGCACTGCTCGGACAGGCTCCTAGCCGCCGTGTTGGGCAGCGAAATTGCTGACCGCCTGGGTGAAGACATGCGGCTTCAGCACCGGAAAATAATGGCCGGCATCCGGCACCAGCGTCACCCGGCAATCCTGCAACGTGCCGCGCAGCCTCCGCATGGTGGGGAGGTACCGTGACTTGCGGCCGAACATGATCAAGGCCGGTCGTCGCAAGGCGCCGATCTCGTCCACCGCGATCCCGGTTCCGTCGGAGAAATCCGCGACGGCGGAGGTGGTGCGGACGAGCTGCCGCCAGCCGCGCAAGGCCATGGAATCGCTGCCGCCGTTGAAGATCACGTCGATGGCTTCGGACGAGGGAGCGGTCCCCGCCGCGTTAGATTCGCGCATCGTGGCGAGCTCCTCGAGAAAGCCGTGCGCGACGCGCGGCAAGGGACCGTCGACCTCGATGCCATGTTGCTTCAGCCGCGCTTGGAGCCTGCGCCACCGCGC
>JBAUNU010000633.1:0-6774 GCA_049579405.1 Methylocella sp. | reverse complement strand
TCTATATACTCCGGGTAGTAGGCATGGACATGCACTGCCAGGCGCAGCCCGCCGTTCGCGCGAACGGCGGGGGCGTGATGTTGGCTTACCCAATCGAGCGTCACCGAGTCGGGCGAACGCAAGTTCCAATGCGTGGGCATCCCGGCGCGTACGAATTGATGCAACGGCGAGTCTTGCGAATCGGCGAACTCGGGATGAACCTTGAAGAAATACCAGGTATCGAATTCCGGAGAGGGGTTTCGATTTTCCCGCCATCCATGCCGGGTATAATGGAGAAATGGGTCGAACCCCGCCTCGCGTATATCCTCGTACATGGAATCGTAATATTCTCGATCGAACAAGGCTTCCACTTGGCGTTGCTCGGCGGCGAGCACTTGATAGTCGATTGTGCCAGCCGCCGCGGGCCCGGAGGACCCTCCGGTCCATTCGAGCGAACGATAATGCTCGATGCAATGCCGTAACGGATCGGTCGATTGGAAATCGACATGCGGGTGACCGGCGATATATCCGGCGATATCAAATCGCGGATGCGGCGTCCGGCCTTCCCGCCACCCATGCCGGATATAATGCAACACCGGGTTCCAACCAGCCTTTTTCACATCGGCATAGGTGAGCGTGTAGAACACGCTGTCGAAGAACGGCGACGGGCTTAACCCGCGCCGCCATCCGTGCTTCAAAAACTGCGATAAGCTCGGTTTCTCGTGAGCACCCACCTGGGACGCATAAAACCCTAAATCGAATAAGCCGGACTGCAGGAGCAGCGTGGCGTCCCGTTTTGTACGTCCAACGATCATTCCTATAAGCGGGTCAACGAAGGGCTTCATCCTGTTCTTGCCTCCAGGACGCGAGATGCGCAGTCGATGTAGTCGCCAATCGGACGTTTCATCTTTTTTTGATGACCATCAAATCTTGACCGCCCGCATATCCACGATATGCATATTGAGATCCACGCCAGCTCCCATATTTAATCCCAAGGACGCTAAGGCCGTGCCGTTCAAACATCGAAATAGCCTGTTTCTCATCGACGAACGTGTCTTCTGCTATCGTGTTCGCAAAATTAATCGAGTATTCATCCTCGTCGCAAACTGCTGAACTGAATCCTCGGAAGTGTTCTTTGCTTGCAAAAAACGTTATGTAGCCTTTACCACTGGGTTTCAAAATTCTCGCGATCGCAGCAGCATAATCGTTCGCGGCTTGGACGCGAAGATGCGTGAACACAGACGCCGCAATGAAGCTATCCTGAGAATTGTCAGGCAAATTGATCGGGTAGGATACGTTGGCGGCATACTCGTTATGCTTGCCGAGACGCACGAATGTGGCGTGAGGATAAAGCGAAGTAATGTGTTGAGTTGCCCAATCTATGCCATCGCTCCAAATATCAAAACCACTATATGAGCCACCTATCTGTTCGTCCAACATCGTGCTTAGCATATAGGCAATCCTGCCGCAACCGCATCCAAGCTCGAATACTTTGTCAGCCGGAGATGACACCACTCCAAACTTAAGCAAATCAAGAACTGTCGCATACCCTATCAATTTGAACGACTCTTGTGTTCCAGCTCCAGCGGTATGGTCGATCATGCTCTGCGGAATTTGAGTTGTCCCTCTAGTCCGTTCGATTGGATAGAAAAACATTTTGTTCTCCATGAGGTGGCCAATAGAAACGCCCACCTCGTTGATGTCATTCACGAACCCCTTCAGATCTTGGTGGATATCGAGAAGGTTATCAGTATCATGAATTTTCACTATGATGCTCGGGCCATTAGCGAACGTTGTTGCGGCAGGGAGTATTATTTGAAATGGCCAACCACTCCCTTCCTGCGACCCAATCACTACGGCGCTCGGCACTTTTTGACCATATCGAAATACATCAAAGCTTAGTGGCAGATGATATTCATGCTCAGACAATCGCCCAAACAAAATGTTTCCAATAGCGTGTGTTAGCATCGGCATAGCTGGTCTTCCCGTTGAAGGTTCCAATGATGCTTGTTACAATCGCGCGTGATCCGGCACAATCAATTGTCCTATTCGCGCTCCGCCCGTCCGTTCGGTTGGTGCTCCCAACGATCACTATCCCCCTGGAACCAAGTGGCTTGTAATTTTTTGACTTTGCGCGAGAGGCCATCGACAGTCAGCCATTACGACGCAGGACCGTGATGCAGTCGATGTCCGGCTCGCCCCAACTAAATGTTACTTGTTGGACGACGTCAAAGCCAGAACGAACAGCAATATGTTTGAAAATAGCAGCGCTCATGAAATTGCGCCAATGCGGGTTTTGCCTGAAATCGCCGCCAGGGTTAGCCGTATAATTCGAATGATGAATGAAAGCGCGCGCCCCCGGCTTCAAGACGCGGGCAAACTCCGGAATATAGGACATGACGATTTCAAGATCGAAGTGGACCATTGAGTCGAACGTATAGAGAAAGGTGAATGCTGACGTGTCGAGACCCGCGAGGCCGGCGCCGTCATTGAGCACGGCATTCGTGCGGTCGCGCGGAAAATGGGTTTCCAAGTGCGCCACACACTCTGGATTAACATCCACCATGGTTACATGTGCTGCGCCAGCCTCAAGCAGCTTGCGCGTATTGCGGCCATAACCCGCCGCGAAGTCGATCGTCCTGCTGTAGTCGATAGGATAGTGGGCTAGAACGGGTTCGATAAGTGTTTTCCATTGCTGGTCCATGTGCGATGCGGCCTCGCCATGATACGATACGGCGGTATCCGCGCCCCAATGGAACGCCTCGGTTTGGACGGTTTCGCGCAAACGGTCAGACGGACTGGTCAATTCGTAACCTCAGCAAGATAGTATACGATACTGCCGTAGGAACCTGAACGGGCCTTGCCGTCATGGCTTTCCTGCAAGAACTCAGGCAATCGCCCAGAAGGAACCGGCAGCGTGGCGTGGCTCATAAAAATATGCAATTACGAAGTTGTAACACCACTCCATTCAATGGCGCACTGCCCTTAACCTCGACCGACAGCATCGCAGGTCCATCCCATTCAGGGATCTCCTCGATTGTCACCAAAGTGTACGCCGCCTGTAGATCCGTCCAAGGTACCTTTTCCGGCAAGCTCACCACGCGGCTCGCAACAGATGGCATGTCCGAGTTTGGAAAATGAAGGCCAAGCTGGATCGTAGCTGGTAACAACAAATTCTTTGCACTGGCTAAAACGGCGCATTGGCGTTGCGAAGTTTTCCTTACCTCCATTCGCCTTTCAAAAACGCTACCTTGCATCTCACATTCCAAAAATGAGGGCATGAACTGCACCGCGCCGCTAGATTTCTTAGCAAACACGTAGGTATCCTGAATTCCCATTAATCCATAGCATGGCCTATAATTGAGAATTTTGAACGGATAAAAGATCTTGGACATTACGTCAGCTGTTACCATATTCCATGTTTGATTAGATCCCTCCCCACTTTCTAGACTGATAAACATCCCAGCGTCAACAAGTGTTGATCCTATTTTGCCGGTGGATCCTGCAATTTGTTTTGCGATAATCGGGAACATTGATGGGCCATGAGCAGTAAGAATCGCAATGCCGCCCGGCTTCAGCAAGCGCCAAATCTCCGCCATCCATAGATATTGCGTGTCAAATAAAAGGTGCGTGAGTACGGAGATACCATAAAGTAAATCAAAATAATTATCGGGATACGGCAGCGGCGGTATTAGCTCAGAACGCGTAAAGGAGCCAAAAGGAATGTTCTCTTTACACCAAATCACTAGCCGATCATTGATATCACAGCCATATAAATCAATATCGCCGGCATGACCCTCCCAATGACGGGCCACGCGGCCGCAACCACAACCCCAATCAAGTATTCTACTGCCTGACTTCAACTCAAATCTGGCTTCAGCCAGAAGGGTTTCAATCGACTTGAGATCAGCAGCGCCTGTTGCGAGGAATTGGGGTATATTATTTCCAGGCCCAACCACGAAATGTATTAAATCATCCGTCGGGATCGGAACCCATTTTTGAATACGAGAAAGACGAACATCGGTGCCTACAATTTTAACCTCTATTTTATCCAACTCTTCTAGAGGCGCATCTGGCGTAAACCAATACGCATGCTTACCATCGCCGAGTTCACTCTCGCTCAGCTCAGCGCGGTAAGCATTAGCAGTGATCCGAGCCAAAGGCGTTCCCTCGCGGAGTATCTCCACATCGACAAAAGCCTCGGGGTGCTCACTGTCCCAAGCCCAACCGCCAATCACGGTGGGTTTACAGACATCCACAAAACCTGTCAGAGCCAACTCTACCTCCTTGTAGGCGACGGGATTCGCCAGATGGATTCCCGATTTAGCATGCCTTTCTCTTTCGCACCGTGCAGTAGATAATGCACGAGCGGATTTGTGCCGGAAGCGGCTGCATCCGGATTTTTCTTAAAATAAAAATTCGAGTCGAAGAGAGGATGCGGACTTCGCCCTTCTTTGGCTCCGTGCTCAATAAAATGTTTGAGTGGATTAACTCCTTCTTCGCGCACGTCCGGGTTCTGTTCCAAGTACCACTTCACGTCAAAAAGGGGAATTGGATCACGTCCTTCTTTGGCACCAACGGAATAGAAATGCACCAAAGGATTTTCACCGCTGTCCTTTACACAAGGGTTTTGTTGCAGATACCACGATGTATCGAACAGAGGACTGGGATCGCGCCCTTCCGCCGCGCCGTGCCGCAGATAATGATCGTAAGGATCAAGTTCGCCCGCCCGGACGTCGGGATATTGTTCAAGATACCATTCCCGGTCGAACAATGGATTCATTTTCTTGCCGTGCAGGAGGCGGCGTAGCCGCGAGCCCCCCCGTTTATAGGCCCGCCAGGGGGCCGACAGCCGCCACGAGGCGCTGCGCAATAAAGCGGCGGTTTCCCGCTCGCGCCGCTCGCCATCCCTCTCTAGATGCGCTGTTTTCACCTCCAGAGCCAAAACTTTGATGCCGGCGTCCTCGGCCCGTGCGTCCGCTTCCGCCGCCTTCTGCCGGAGTGTGCTGGCCATGTTGGCTTGTTCGCTCTCAGCCCGTTGGGCACGCGTGCGTTCGTCGACAAGTTTGGACTCCGTCGCCGCAAGCGTCTCCTTCAGGCTTTCGGACTGGGATCGCTCCCCGGACAGAAGCGCCTGCACTTCGGCAAACTGTTCCTTGCCTGCCAAACGGCCTCTTTCCGCCTCATCGAGAGCCTGGGCGAGGTCCCTCGCCTCTCGATCTCGCGCATTCAATTCCAAGGAAATCTGCTCTTTTGCTTGCATGGCGCTCGCGAGCTCGGCTCTCGCGGCATCGTGCTGGCGCAACCAATGATCACGTTCTTCCCCCAGCTTCGCCGTCTGGCGCCGCAGGTCCTGGCTTCGGATTTCCTCTTCAAATATAGTGCGGCCGAACATCCTGCTCGCATGATTGAAGGCGTCCCGGGTTTGGTCCAATGTTTTCAACGCTGACCTCGACTGCGGCGCCCGCGCGAGTTTGAGCATCGCGCGATAGGCGGACATCGTCCACTCGTGAATGTCCGGGTGGGCGGCGAGTTCTGGCGCGCTGACCCTATGGTGGACCAAGTCATCGCCGATGAAGTTTTCAATCTCATGCGCGGTGAAGTCGGAAAGGCGCGGCCAAGGAAGGCCGAGTTCCGTCGACGCTTTTTCCGCTACGCCGCGCCAATCCCGCAGAAGCTGGTCCCAGGTGAAAATCGAACGGGGAAGCGCGCGGCTCGCGGCTTCGGCGTCGATAACGTGCCGCAACCAAAGCAACGCCCCTGTGGCGAGCGAGAAACCGTCCCGCTTCCGCATGGAAAAGGCGACTTCGAGCGGCGAGCGGACCGGGATGACGACACGCGGCCGGACTTTCATGCCGGCCAGAACCGTGAGCCAGAAGGGCGCTAAACGGCAGGCCCTGGGGTCCTTTAGGACAGCGAGAGGCGCGCCATCGAATTCCTCTTTGAATAACTGCTTGGCTCGTTTCCGGAAGGCGGCGGCAGTCGGCGTTTGGTACCAGGCGGGATTGAATTGGCGCCAATCGGTCCAAGATGAGCCAGCCGACGCCAGAAGCTCATCGTGAAAAGTCATCAAGGCCGATGATTCGAAATAGCCGCGTTCGTTTGTGCCTTCCGCGGGCATCAAGGTTTTTGGTTGCCCTCCGCCGAGCTTCACCAAAAAACCCGCGGCCGCACTTGTTCCGCTCCGGTGCATTCCGAGAACAAGGATGACATTTCTCACTTTAATGCTTCCATGCGCATTGGAATGCTGTTGCGATTTGACCTAGATCGGGCGGAAGGTCCAAGGGTGCGATTAGGGCGATTATCCCGGATCTAAGTTCTGGTGGCAATCATGCCCCTATCCTTCCCTAATTGGAAGGAAGGATCGTCATGGCTCGTAAACAGCCCAGCCATTCGATCGCCTCGCAATCGCAAAATTCGAGCGGAGGTTCGTCCCCGATGAAGACGCCTGTTGCGCGTATCGTGTTGGCCGCCGCCGGCCAGCGGATGTCTGCTGCCCGCGCTGCGGCGCGGAGGTCAAGCGTCTGGAAGTCACAGCCGCTACCTCACGCGCCTCTTGAGGCCGCCGAGGGGCGTGACAGGCCGGGACACCAGGCGGGCCGGTCTCAAGACCGTTACGCGCCAGAGGCAAGGCCTATCGTGGCGTCAATGTCTTGACGCTGTGAGCATCCGCGATGAGGAGGGGCCTGCCCTCTCTGGATTAGCACACGCGCCGCCAATACACCCTGCCGTAAGGGTCAATCCAGCGCCGCCAACATGGCCGCGCATAGGCGGCCGATCCTGCAACGGCAGCCC
>JBAUNU010000632.1:0-6019 GCA_049579405.1 Methylocella sp. | reverse complement strand
CGCGAAGCCGGTAATGAACATCACCTTGATGTCGGGGTCGAGTTCGGTCGCCCGGCGGGCCAATTCGATCCCGTCCATCTCCGGCATGACAATGTCGGTGAGTAGCAATTCGAACGGCTCCTCGCGCAATCTATGATAGGCGGACACGCCGTTGTCGAACGACGCAACATCATAGCCCGCGTTCTGCAGGGCTTTGCCAAGAAAGCGGCGCATGTCGTGATCGTCCTCGGCCAGCAGGATCTTGATTGGGATATGTCTCTCGTCCATAGGGTCCTCGCAACTCTTGTCACCAAAACGCCGGCCAGGTAAAAATCGAGTGAAAACTACCAGATTTTGCTTTATCCATTAATTTTTTCGAAATCAGGCTGGCGGTTCGCGACAGAACTGGACAGAATGCGATGGCCTTGACAGATTGGCTGGCTTCCATGGGTTTCGGACGCGGGCGGCGGGGCGAGGAAGCGTCGATGACTTCAAAGCTGTCCGGCCCGGCTTCCGCGCCGGACGCACCGGCGAAGGTCAACCAACCGCACGAGCCGGAACTCGATCCACCGTTCGAGGTGGTGGAACCGGCGCGCCTTTCCTGTCCCTTGGTTTTTTCGTCGCCTCATTCAGGCAATGTTTATCCTCGCCGTTTTCTCGAGGCCGCGAGGCTCGACGAAGCAGTGCTGCGCCGCTCTGAGGACGCCTTCGTCGATGCTTTGTTCGGCGGGGTTGCGGCACTGGGCGCGCCGCTCATCAAAGCCCGGTTTCCGCGCGCCTATCTCGATCTCAATCGCGAACCCTACGAGTTGGACCCGCGCATGTTCGAGGGCCGGCTGCCGGCTTTCGCCAATACGCGCTCGCTGCGCGTCGCGGGCGGGCTTGGAACAATCGCGCGCGTGGCCGGCCAGGCACAAGAGATTTACAC
Source organism: Methylocella sp. (assembly GCA_049579405.1). GTDB lineage: Bacteria > Pseudomonadota > Alphaproteobacteria > Rhizobiales > Beijerinckiaceae > Methylocapsa. The sequence goes on along the minus strand of JBAUNU010000632.1, from coordinate 5,112 downwards.
TCGCCGCGTGCCCGTCGAAGAAGCGATTGAAAGAATCGAGAAACTCTACAAGCCCTATCACGCCTGCCTGCGCGGGCTCGTCGACCGGGCGCGGCAGAAGTTCGGCATCGCCGTCCTCGTCGATTGCCATTCCATGCCCGCGGGCTTGCGCACCGGCCAGCCTTCGTGGGCGGCAGCTATCGAAATGCCGCAACGGCCGGATTTCGTCGTAGGCGATCGCTATGGAACGAGTTGTGCGGCGGATTTTGTCGATGCCGTCGAATATGAGCTGCGCCGCCGCGGCTATGATGTGCAACGCAACAAGCCTTACGCCGGGGGCTTCATAACCGAGCATTATGGCAGTCCCGCAAACGATTGCCATGCGATGCAAATCGAAGTGAGCCGGGCCCTCTACATGGACGAACGCGCCGTGCGCAGGGGCGAAAGATTCGCGGACGTTGCCGCCGATTTGGCGAAGGTCGCTTGTATCTTGGCGGATGCGGTTGCCACGCGCCGCGACCGGCATCGCGCCGCAGCGGAATAGTCAGCGATGCTTTTGGAAAGTGCCCGGCTGGGCGGGAAGCCCGCTTCGCGCGATGCCGGCAATCAGGACACAAAGTGGCGGCGTAGGCGAATGAATAAGGCGGCAGGACATTAAAGAGGCCGCCGGCGTTGCCACTAGCGGCCCAAGTCAAGGGAGGAAACGCCCAAGGAGGGCATTGACAGCAAGAGGCTTGCCATCAATTTGGTTATCTATCACAATAAATATCATCCGTCAATAGTTCAATTTCTGGCACCGGTGCATAACGACAGCGGCAAATAAACCAAAAAAGAGGCCGCGTGCGTTGCCGCAAGCGGCCCAGTCAAGGGAGGAAACGCCCAAGGAGGGCATCGGCGGCGAGAGGCTCGCCGCGCCGCAACAATATGAACGTGCAGTGCACAAAAAGCAAGAGGCCTTGCCGGATTTTTTTTGCAACCTGTCGAGGAATGCAGGTCATTGTTTTGATTTGATTTTAAGGACAGCGAGGACCCCAGGGAAAAAATATTGTTCCGGCCCAGCGGGTGATTGCCGTTCGCCGATGGCCACGTACGCGAAAAATTCGCGGATTGCGGAATTTCAACCGGCGAGACCGGAGCGGGAAATTGGGGCAATTGGAATTTCTGCTTCTGGCCCCCTAGGCGTGGGCGGTGGGCCGCTATAGTCTGCACGCCCTCGACACCTATATAACCGGTCCTGCCCACAGCGGAGCCAGCCATGTCGAAAATGCGCGCAATGATCGTTCCGGAGCCTGGCGGGCGCTTCCGCATGGAGGAGCGCGACCTCCCCGAGCCCGGCCGTCACGAGGTCCGCATCCGCGTACACGCCTGCGGGGTCTGCCATAGTGACTCCTTCATCGTCGAAGGTCACATGCCGGGGCTCAGCTATCCGCGCATTCCCGGCCATGAGGTGATCGGCGTGATCGACGCCCTGGGTCCGGACGTGGAAGGCTGGGACGTGGGCGCGCGTGCCGGGGTGGGCTGGTTCGGCGGTTCTTGCGGTTACTGCGGCCATTGCCGGCGGGGCGACGCCTTCGCCTGCGAAAACATTCACGGCGCCACCGGCATCACCCGCGACGGCGGCTACGCCACCCACATGCTGGCGCTCGCATCGGCCCTGGCGCACGTGCCGGACGCCCTGAACCCTGCCGAGTCCGCGCCGCTCCTCTGCGCCGGCATCACCACCTTCAACGCCCTTCGGAACTGCGGCGCGAAGCCGGGCGATCTGGTGGCGATCCACGGGGTCGGCGGACTTGGCCACCTAGGTATACAATTCGCCGCCCGCCAGGGATTCCGGACCGTGGCGGTAAACCGGGGGCGCGACAAGGAAAACCTGGCGCGGTCCCTGGGCGCGCACGACTACATCGACAGCGACGCGGGCGATCCTGCCGAAGCGCTGCAGGCCATGGGCGGCGCCAAGGCGATCATCGCCACCGTCACAAGCGCCGAAGCCATGGAAGCGATCTCGGGCGGCCTCGGTGTCAATGGAACCATGATGGTTGTCGGCGCTGTCGGCGCACTGACCGTCAATTCCCTCGACCTCCTCGGGAAACGCGCCTCGGTGCGGGGCTGGTATGGGGGCACCGCGGCCGACTCGGAAGACACCCTTCTGTTCAGTCAGCTCAACGAAGTCGCCTCGATGAACGAGATTTTTCCGCTCGAGGAAGCCCAGGCCGCCTATGACCGGATGATGAGCGGCAAGGCGCGCTTCCGTGTGGTTCTCAAGATCGACTCGTAGTGACCTGAGGACTTTGAGAACGCCACGGCACGACGCACTTCCGCTTTTCACCCATGTCGAAATTCAAGCCGGGACACCACTGGAGCGGCGGTAATTTGACCTCGCCCGCCGCCGGTATTATCTCATGGGCATGCCTTTGCGGACCATACTTACCCTCCCAGATCCGCGGTTGCGCCTTGCGGGCGCGCCGGTGCCCGAAGTCGACGAAAGCATCCGCGCGCTCATGGACGATATGCTCGAAACCATGTATGCCGCGCCCGGCGTCGGGCTTGCCGCCATCCAAATCGCCGTGCAAAAACGGGTGATCGTTCTCGACGTGGCCAAACGCGTCGATGAAGCCGCGGCGCCAGAGCCTCTTTGTCTCGCTAATCCAGAAATTCTCTGGGCTTCGGCGGAGCTTTCGACCTGCCAGGAGGGCTGCCTGTCGATCCCAGACGTTTTCGAGGACGTCGAGCGGCCGGCCCGCGTGCGCGCCCGTTACCTCGATCGCGATGGCCGCGCCCGAGAGATCGAGGCGGACGGCATTTTGGCAACTTGCCTCCAGCATGAGATCGACCATTTGAACGGCGTCTTGTTCATTGATCATCTTTCCCGCCTGAAGCGCGACCGTATTATGAGGAAATTCAGAAAGAACGCCAAGCACGGGGCCCCCCCTCGCAAGGATGGCGCAGGCAAGGAACGCGCGCCCGCCAGCACCGAGGCCTAGAAAATGCCGAGAGCGCGTTGTCGTCTCGTCATTCTCCTCCTCGTCAAAACATCGGCTGAACACGGACAGCCAGGAACTTCCCCCTCAACTTGAAGATCCAGACCTAAGTCAGCAAGCTAAACAAAATTGTTGTCTTGCGCGACCCCTGGACTGCAAGCCGAGCAACCTCCCGTTGTTTTAATACAACACCTACTCGCTAACTACTCGCTTTGTCAGAATACCGTTGAATTCCACGATCCGCCTGCCATCATTGAGCTTGGTCATGCGACGACCACTGCGGAGGGAAGCCTGAGCATGAGTAAACAGGACAATCCCGAATTTATTAGCAGCAAAATGCGCGGTCGTGAAAAATCAGCCCGGCCGCTCATGGCGGCAGCGGCGCTTTTCACCGCGGTCATAGCGTTAGCGCCACAAGTCTCCTTCGCCGACGAAGATGGTGTCAGCTTTTGGATACCGGGCACTTTCGGAAGTCTGGCCGCCGTGCCAGGAGAACCAGGCTGGTCATTCGCAACCTTCAACTACTATGACAACATCTACTATGACAACATCAGCGCCGGGCCGACGTTGCCGCTGCGCGCTTGATCACGGTCCGCGACCTCAACCCGACGCTGCGGTTAAATTTATCCGCGAGCCTGCATGCCTATCTCGATTGCGTTTTTGTCAATCCATCCTATGCCTTCGCCACGCCGGTCCTGGGTGGCCAGCTAGCCCTGAGCATGGGAGGGTTTTTTGGCCACGAAGCCACCGGCATAAACGGGACGCTGACCGCTGCTTTAGGTTCCTCCACCCGAGCGATATCGCAGAGCTTTGGCGATTCCGTGACCGGTGTTGGCAACCTCTATCCGCAGGCGTCGCTGAAATGGAACGAAGGCGTCCAAATTTCATGATCTACGGGATGGGAGACATTCCGGTCGGCACCTATTCCTCGACGAGCCTGGCGAATCTCGGCATTGGCCATGGGGCCGCCGACGCCGGCGCGGGCTACACCTATTTCGACCCGGCGATGGGGCACGAGTTTTCAGCCGTCGCCGGCTTTACCTACAATCTGACGAACACGGCCACGAATTACCAGAACGGCGTTGATTTTCATATTAATTGGGGACCGTCGCAGTACCTCTCGAAACAGTTTTTCGTCGGCGCCGTCGGTTATCTTTACGATGAGATTGGCTGTGACGGCGGGTCCGGCGACAGTGTCGGCTGTTTCCGATCGCGCGTCATAGGCGTCGGCCCGCAGGTTGGCTACCTGTTTGCCGTAAACGATATGCAGGGCTATCTCAACCTGAAGGCCTACCGGGAGTTCGACCGCAATGCCCGGCCCGATGGCTGGAACGTGTGGCTCACCTTTGCGATCTCGCCTGCCGCGCCGCCCGCGCCCGCCGCTATGACGCAGCTCGTGACCAAATGATTTGGGCGTGAACGGGGGCGAGCATGGCCACCGGATATCTGGGACTTGGTCTTGCGATTGCGTATTGGCTCGCCGGGTGCTGGCTGCTCGCCGTGCTGGCGCTGGAGCCGGCGACTGCCGCTCCGCAAGACGCGACCGCGGCACCGGCCGCGATTCCCGCTGCGCAGCCAACAAGCCCACAAGATCAAGCCGAAAACACCGGCGACGACTTCATCCGTCCTTTGACCCTTCTCCAGTTTTTTTACGAGTACGAGACCGCGCCAGGAAGCGGACTCGCGGCGGGGACGACGAGTACGCTCACCACCGACACCATGAAACTGCGTGGGGATCTTCGGATCGACCCTGCCCCTCAATGGGCGGTGGGCCTGCGCGCCGACCTGCCGTCTGTCGCGAAGAACCCAATCAGTTCCACCAACCCGGCCGGAAATTACCTGTTTGGCTTGGGCGATGCCGATGTCCAAGCCGCGCTTCTGCACGAATTCGATACGCGTTGGGCCGCCGGCTTCGGCGCTCGACTTACAACCCCCACCGGCGGGGACACCCTCGGTACCGGCAAATGGCAGATCATGCCGATCGTCGGTGCGCGCTACGCGTTATACGAGCTTGGCCCCAACAGCTATTTGGAGCCGCTGGTGCGGTATGAAGTCAGCATTGCCGGCGATCCTACCAAGAAGAATATCCGCGATCTGCAATTTGCGCCGACAGTGAATTTCAGTCTTCCGGATCATTGGTATGTCATGTTCTATC
>JBAUNU010000631.1:0-1849 GCA_049579405.1 Methylocella sp. | reverse complement strand
GCCAATTTCTGGCCGGCCAACGGCAGCATGGCGGCGTTGGCAAGATGGAAAATCATACAGCAGAGGCAAAAGATTAATAGGCTCCGGTTGCCCATGAGCACGCCGAGAGCAGAGGGTTTTTCTTGCGAATCGGACAGCCCGTCGTGAAGACCACGGGCGCGGTCGTCGTCTATCGCCTCGGCTCGAATGGTGAGGACGCTCGTGATCGAAAGCAGAGCCATGCTCGCGATAAGATAGAAGACGACGATAGGCCCCAATTTCCAGGCGCAAACTCCGGCAAGCGCCGCCGCGAACGCATTGCCGGCATGATTGAAGCTCTCGTTGCGGCCGATGCGGCGGGTAAACGCCCGAGGCCCCATGATTCCCAAAGTGATCGCGGCGATCGCCGGCCCGAAAAAGGCTGCCGCGGCGTCGGCCGCCGCTTGCGATCCGGCGACAAGGGCAAAGGAAGACAGGAAGGGAAGGAGGATCGAGACGCCGGTCACGACTAGGGAGGCGGCGACAACGATCGCCCGTTTGGCGTGGCTAACGTCGGTCAATGCGCCCGCCGGAGTCTGCACGATAAGGCCACAGACGGTGGCAATCGTCATCGCGAAGCCGATCCGATCCTCCGCCCAATGTCCCTCCGTCAACAGATAAATCGCGAGATAGGGTCCGAGCCCCTGGCGAACATCAGCGAGAAAGAAATTCAAGGCATCCAGCGAATGTTCGTGGCACATGGATCGTTCCGTGACACAAAAGCGTCACTCACTTTAAGTCTCGCGGTGCACCGAAAGTTCCCGGACCGGCTATAGGGGACAGCTCCAGCGGTCCGTGGCAAGGCGTTCAAGGCGAGTTGGGGTTCGCTCGCTCGCGCGATTCACTTTTGCGTTCGTGGCAGGAATACGACAAGGTCGTTCCGGTTGACGCCGCCAAGCAGCGCGCGCGCCTCTTCGTCGAGAAGATCGCGATCGATCGCGCGCCCGGACAGCAATGCGATTTTGTGATTCCATAAGGCATGCTCCGACTTGAGGCTGTCCAACTCGCCGCGCAGCGACGCGATCTTATGTTCGTATTCGTCCTTGGTTCTAAGACCGCGCTCGCCGTTCACCGCATGCCAGACGAAATAGCCGCCGATCGCGCCGGAGACGCAATAAAGAGCCAAGGGATAGAGAGCCGCGCGCACACGCCTGTATATGACCATGCCGCAAGGTTAACGGATCCCGGTAAGCGATCCGTTAATTCGCGCTTGCCGCATCCATTTTCCCGGATCACGGCCCCCGGGCGAGCAGCCAACGGCGCTTAAACCGGGATGCCTTGGACCTTCGCGAACTTGCGCAACTTGTCGCGCAAGGACTGGCCCCCGGTCGCCTCTTCCATGAGGGTCGCGACAAAATCTTCCGCCTCACTGAGGTTGGTCGCGAGCACCATGGCCTTAACGGGTCCGATTGATGCGGCCGACATCGACAGGCCGCGATAGCCTAACGCCAGCAAGACCATGGCTTCGAGCGGCTTGCCGCCCATTTCACCGCAAAGGGTCAACGGCGTGGGGGCCGCGCGGGCCTTGCAGGCGATAAGCTTCAAGGCGTGCAGGACCGGCGCCGATAGGGGATCGAAGCGCGAGGCGACCCGCTTGTTGTCGCGGCCGGCGGCATAAAGATATTGCACGAGATCGTTCGACCCGACCGAAAGAAAGTCGACCCGCCGGCAGATTTCGTCGAGCTGCCAAAGCACCGAAGGCACCTCGACCATGATGCCGAGCTTGAGTTCGGAAGGGGGCGCTCGGCCGTGCTGCCGCAAAAGGACGAGTTCATTCTCGACAAAAAATTTCGCCCTTTCGAATTCCTCGAGGGTTGCGATCATCGGAAAC
>JBAUNU010000630.1:0-6607 GCA_049579405.1 Methylocella sp. | reverse complement strand
TTACACCAGCTTTCTTTTGCGTGACTTTGCGGGAAAAATTGTTCCAGGTTGCGTTTTATTTTTCTCTATTTCTGTGATGTTTTCAAAGCCAAACGAAATTCTCAAGATTGCTTCTGGAAGAATCTCTTTTGTAGTAATCTTTTTGATCGCAGGCTTGGCGTGGACAGTTATTCTAGGGATACAAAGTATAGCGGAGCTCGCTGGAATATGGAACTACTACCCTCCCGACAAGGGAGCGGAAATGACCATTCAATTCAAAATCGAGAAGTTCTTGCGCCTCGCATGCCCGAATGAACGTCTGCAATACGAGCGCTTTGTTGTAATCAAGGAAGCCACAGGAAACTTATTCGTTGTTGGCCTCTTGTTAACTCCAGCGTGGCTATGGTGGCTAAGCACGTTCTTTGTATCTACCGACGATCGCAAGCTAATCTGGGGAAATTGGAGAACAAACGCGCGCACGTGTATCGCCGGTACTCTTGTGGTCGTGGTGCTGACGGGCCTTTGCATCATGAATCGGGAACACGTCAAAAAACAGTACGAGCTCGCGATCGGAATAGTCAATGAAATTTCTAAAGGAAGCCCGCACGATTGTGAAGACACCTCTAAGTCTAAGTCTGAAGATAAAAGTCCAAGTTTAAATACAAACGACATTTTATTTCGATCTCAATGATTTGTTACCAGCCGGATGAAACAACGGTATCAAACAAGAGTTCAAGCTTATGTATTTTTTCAATCCATATATAGATTCTATGATCAGATTCACGGATGTGATCGTATTTGATCTAAATGGGTTGCTAGTCGATGACGAGTTGATCCAACTACAGGCGACGAATGAAGTTCTAAGTGCATATGGAATATCGTTATCTGAAAAAACTTGGATTGAGGAATGCGTTGGTCAAAAACCTAATGAGTACCTCCCTCGAATGCTTGCACATATGGCACACATAAACATTGCGCAAATTGTTCGTGAAAAAGATGTGATATACTATATGCGTGTATCCGAGAATATACACAACATTATGCGCCATGGCGCGCTATCATTGCTTGAATATGCTCGTAAATCAAAGAAACTATTAGCTTTGGCCACTTCAACAACTAAGTCTGGAGCTGTTGCCATACTTGACGATAAGACGTTGAAAATTAATCACTACTTTGAACTAGTAATTACTGGAGATGACGTTACAAACGCGAAGCCAGATCCTGAGATCTATAATGAGATTCGACGACGGCTTGGCGTTAACCTTAGATATACAGCATTAGAAGATTCATCTCCGGGGATAAATTCTGCGAAAGCAGCAGGGATGGCATGCATCGCCGTTCCAAACAGGTTTACGGCCTCACAGAATTTTTCTCAGGCGGATATCGTCATCACGAGTTTAGCGCGTGATGCGGAAATTCTAGCGTGACGAATGGCCTTCCCTTGATATGGCTCGACGCATCGCACGGCCGCGCCATCCAACCGCCAAAAATACTAATTTTCCGCGCAATCCCAAATATCTCAAACCCGCGCGAAGTATGAGCTCATGTAAGGTTTCCGGCCCCGACCGGACAAAACTGTTTCACGTGAAACGTTTTTGTCTGATTTCGCCTCCGAATCGGACATTTCCGGCGCGCGGCGGATAAGGAAGGCCGGCACTTTGCAACAGAACGAAACCACCCGCGACCGCAGGTCTCTCCAGCAGGCAAGCGCAGTGAGCGCGACCATACAGCAGTTTCAGAAAAGATGGACGCAAACGGTAGTGCGAGGCCCGGATGCTCAGGGCTTATGCTCCTCGCGCCATTTCTTGACAGCGGCCAGCGTATTCTCGATGTGTTTCTCCGCGCTGGAATCAGAGTAGGCGTAAAGAATCTTTCCCTCCGGCGAAATCACATAGGAAATGCGGTTGGCGAAGAGCGCACCCACAAGCGGAACGTTAAACCCCGCGTCATAGGCCTTGATGAGCGAAAAGCTGGGGTCGGCGCCAACCAAACCGGCCGCTGCTCGCCCCCGGCTACGCCGCGACGTTCAAAGCCATTTCCGCAGTAATGCGCGTCCACGGAACGAAGATCGCTCCCTGCTCATTCCGCTCGATTAAACCGGCGTCGATCAACAAGGCCACGTCGGCGTGCGCGCCCCGGTAGTCGCGATCGAGCAACCGCGCGAGCGCCCGGACCGAAAGGGGGCCGCGGTTGCGTAGTGTTCGCAACAATCGCCATCGATTGGGCGTCAGCACCCTCAGCAGGCCTTCCATGCTCTCGAATGAGATATGGCCCTGTCCTTGTTTTCGCACGCCTTGATCCAATCGCCGCGCCATTTCCATCGAGCGGCGGGCGAAGCCGTCAAGGGTCTCAACGTGTAGTTTGACCTCTCTCATTTTCGATCTCCTTTTTCACATCCCGCCAAAAATCCGAAACAAGTGTCTCGAACGTCGTGAACTCGTAACGTTCTTCGCGATCCCGATAGTGACGGTGATCGCCCTTCCCTGTTTCGTTGTCGTAGCCAATGATCCGCTGATCATCTCGTCCATAGAAGAGCGAGTATTTCAAACCATGCGGCCGTTCCACCGTCGGCTTCGGCAACCGCCAAATTTTAATTTGAACTGTCGCGCCGCCATCCAGCGTGAATTTTTGCCTTTCAATAAGTTTGGCGGACGCCATATGTTATATGTAGCATATGCCTATGAACACATCAAGGCCGCAACTACGGCCAAGTGACCAGGCGCTCCCGGCACGCTCCCTGATACGACGGGCCGGGCCGGGCATTTGGCGGATGAAGGCAAACGAGCGAGGCCCGGATGTTCAGGGCTCATGCTCTTCGCGCCATTTCTTGACGGCGGCCAGCGTATTCTCGATGTGTTTCTCCGCGTGGAAATCGGAGTAGGCGTAAAGAATCCTTCCCTCCGGCGAAATCACATAGGAAATGCGGTTGGCGAAGGCCGCGCCCACGAGCGGAATGTTGAACGCGGCGTCATAGGCCTTTATGACCGAAAAGCTGGGGTCGGCGCCAACCGGGAATTTGTCGCGGCACTCCTTGGTCGAAAAATCGATCGGCGGGCGAGGCCGGACAACCGCACCGGCACGCTTGGCGCAAGGCCGCCCTTAGGTTGTTTGCTTCAGTCAGTGCCCCGCGAGCAGGCGCGGAGGTGTTTGGCGCCACCGGGTTATCAACCCCGCCGCGCCGCCAATTTCCTGGCGGGCCATGCCGGTGTGGCGCCACGAGGGGCAAGCCCGGCCTTTGACCGGCAGCGGTTGGAGGCATTGACCGGAGCCGCGGAAACCGCGCATTTGCGCTCATGTGCAACCTTTACAGCATCACCCGCGGCCAGGAGGCGATCCGGCGCCTGTTTCGGGTCACCCGCGACCTGACCGGCAACCTTCCCGCCCTGCCTGCCGTCTACCCGGACACGATGGCGCCGGTTGTTCGCGTTGCGCGTGACGGCGAACGCGAGCTGACAATGATGCGCTGGGGCTTTCCGCCGCCGCCAAACCGCGGCACAGTGCCCGTCACCAACGTGCGCAATGTGAAGTCGCCCTATTGGCGCTTATGGCTCGAGACGGAATGGCGCTGCCTCGTTCCGGCAACGTCCTTTTGTGAATGGAGCGGCAGCCGGCCCAAGGTGACCCACTGGTTTGCGCTCGACGAGAGCAGGCCGCTTTTTGCCTTCGCCGGAATCTGGCGCCTATGGACCGGCGAACGGAAGGGCGACGCCCGCCGGCACGAACTCTTCTCGTTCCTGACCACCGAAGCAAACGAGGTGGTGCGCCCGGTTCACACGGAGGCCATGCCGGTGCTTTTGACGGCGGCCGGAGATTGGGACGCGTGGCTTACCGGGCCGGTTGACGAAGCCCTGACGTTGCAAAGGCCGCTGCCGGATGAAATGCTGCGCGTCGTGGCCGCCGGCGATAAGACGGACGCCACGTCGCCTGCGTAATTACTCCGCCTAGCACTCGCAAGTCTCATGAGACAAGGCAGGCGTCACGGCATAAGCGCCCTAGAGGCTCCCAAGAATCTTCCTCAACTCCGTTTTGAGCAACGGGGCCAGCTCCGGATCGGCGAGGGCAAAGGCCACATTGGCGGCGAGAAAGCCAAGCTTCGCCCCGCAATCGTAGGTCTTGCCATCGAAGCGCACCCCGTGAAACGGTTGGCTCTTGGCGAGCGCCTTCATGCCGTCGGTGAGCTGAATTTCGCCGCCGGCACCCTTCTCGCCCTGTTCGAGAATGGGGAAAATTTCCGGACCAAGCACATAACGCCCGGAGATGATGAGAGTTGAGGGCGCCGCTCCCCGAGGCGGCTTCTCGACCATTCCGGTGATCTCGAACGTAGACCCAAAATCCTTGCCGATCGAGACGACCCCATAGTGATGGGTTTCCTCCGGCGGCACTTCCTCGACGGCGATTATATTGCCGCCATGCTTTTCATAGGCCGCGATGCATTGGGCGAGGCAGCGGCCTGCTCCGGCCGCCATCGTCACCATATCGGGCAGCAGCACCGCGAAGGGCTCATCGCCGACGATTTCGCGGGCGCACCAGACCGCGTGGCCGAGGCCGAGCGGAACCTGCTGACGGGTGAAGCTTGTCGCGCCGGGGGCCGGAAGCTCCGCCGTCATTGCCCGCAATTCCTTCAGCTTGCCACGCTTTTTCAAAGTGTCGTCGAGCTCATAGGAGATGTCGAAATGATCCTCGATGACCGCCTTATTGCGCCCCGTGACGAAGATAAAATGCTCGATTCCAGCCTCGCGCGCCTCCTCGACGACATGCTGAAGGACCGGGCGATCGACGACGGTCAGCATCTCCTTGGGGATCGATTTGGTGGCCGGGAGAAATCTTGTTCCCAAGCCGGCGACCGGAAAAACGGCCTTGCGAATGCGTTGCGTCATCGATCATCCAAGAGCGTTATGCCGCGCCCTTCGCGTGACAAGGACGACAGCGCGGCCAAAGGCGAAGCGGAGGCGTTCCTATAGCACAAGGAGGAGGCTTTGATGGTGATTCACTCGCCTGGGGAAGAGGCGACTTCGCAAGCAGATTTGCCGCTGTGTATTGCTCGCCCTACGCAACTTGTCGCCAGCGGGGGCATAGCGGCCCGCGCGATTGCGGCATCCGATATGGAGCATTAGAGTCTAGCTTGCTCTTTGCCTGTCCTGCCTTGGCTTACACAGGTGAGAAGCTCGCCACGGACGCGAGGGTTAGCATTGCCGAGGCGCGCGCCATCGCGCTGAAGGCGCATCCGGGCAAGATCACCGACGAAAAATTGGAACATCGGAGGAACCGGCCTACGTTATTCATTCGGCATCAAAAGTGGAAGTCCACCCAGGAGGTTGGCGTTGACGCTAGAACGGGGCGCGTCTTGGAGAACGCCAAGGAGGGTAAGCATCCCGATTAACGAATCGATCGATTGAACGAAAAGAGGAATCGGCTTTGTTCCTCGAATTGGGCCGGCCTCCACTCCCGCGAGGATAAGGATTCCCACATGACGAAGCTACCGTCTGGCACGCTGAGCAAAGTACCGGAGGTCACTCTTGGGTTTTGGGTCATCAAGGTGCTTGCGACGACATTGGGAGAGACCGGCGGCGATGCCGTAACAATGTCGATGAATCTGGGCTATGCGATTGGCAGCTTCATCTTTATCGGCATTTTCGCCGCCGCCGTCGTCGCGCAAATTTCCGCGAAGGCATTCCATCCCTTCTTGTATTGGATCACGATCGTCGCGACGACAACCTTGGGTACGACGATGGCGGATTTCGCCGATCGTTCGCTCGGCATCGGTTATTTTGGCGGAACGTCGATTCTGTTCGCGGGGCTGATTGCCTCCCTGGCCGTATGGCGCTGGTCGGAGGGCTCCATCTCCGTAAATACCGTCGCGACGCCCCGGGTCGAGATGTTCTATTGGGTAGCGATCCTGTTCTCGCAGACGCTCGGCACGGCGCTGGGCGACTGGATGGCCGACACGAACGGGCTCGGCTACGAGGGCGGTGCGGCCGTCTTCGCCGCCGGACTGGCGATTGTCGCCGCCGCATATTTTTACACGAAAATCTCGCACACCTTGCTGTTTTGGGCGGCGTTCATTCTAACCCGGCCGCTTGGTGCAACGCTCGGGGACCTGCTGGACAAACCGCACGCTCACGGCGGGCTGGAGATGAGCCGCTATGTCGCCTCAGGTATCCTTGGCGCGATCATTGTCGCTCTCATTTTCATTCTCCCGCAACGGGCGGGTGCGCATCCGGGCGCGCAAGAGCGGAAGTCGTAAGTTACCGATAAGTCGGGTATAAAATTCAAGCAGACTGTGTGGAAAGTCTGCCTGATGGGATTCCGTTGGCGCCGGCATCCGGTTAGAGTTAGGCATGACGCACATTCCTGGGCCCGATCGTTCGCAACTTTTGCTTTCGCCGGAGGCGAATCGATGACTCGAAAAGGTGCGCGCCGAGTTCAGCCTGACGGCGCTCGCCTACAATCTGCGCCGGGCGCTTAACATCCTCGGCGCCGAGGCGATGATGGTGGCCGTGACGGCGTGAAAACGCCTCAAATCGCGAGATCGGGCGGCAAGGGCTGCTTCAGGATGGTCGTGGAAGCGCAAGCGAGGTCAGAAGCAGCTTTTGGCGGGAAATGGCAAATACCGGCCAAAAACCCCACC
>JBAUNU010000629.1:0-3703 GCA_049579405.1 Methylocella sp. | reverse complement strand
AGGCTTGAGCTTCAAAAAAAGCCGCCGCCTACCTGGCCGCCTTGAAGCCCGCGAAAGCCGACGACTCGATCAACCCAGTGCGGCCCGCTTATGGAGCAAGCGTTAAGGCCTGGAGGGCGGTTGGTATTATTGCGCCCTAGGTGTGGATAAGGGTTCGACGGTTTGCCGCGGCGCGTTGCAGAAACCGTTGAGTCACATATAGGCGATAACATCGTGCACTTGTTGCGCTGAGGGGCGTCAAACCGTCGAGAATGCGGCGCGCTTCCGGCAATCGCTAAAAAAGGGTGGACAACAGCCGTGGCACGAAGGGTAACCCAGGAGGCGATGATCGCGTGAACGGGAGGGTGATCGCCCATTCGAGAGCGAGATCGAGCGGTTGGCGGCCATCGCTTGAGTTTCGGGACGGACTCCAACGAAAATATATGCTGTGTTGCAACGAATGAGATCCCCGCCGCGGCCGCATTTAAAAATTTCGCGCACTTTCCGCTACAGGATATGATTGCATCGTCGCCGGTCTTTCGCCGGTGGCTCCCATCGTGGATGTTCGCGCCGCCGGTCCCTTTATCGGCACCTATGTCCATGCCGTCGCGTGGGACAGTGGAGGTTGCCGGCTATGTGGGCATGGCGAGACCACGGCCAAGGTCGCGCATGCCTGGTTGCTGGCGGAACGGAGTGCCGCGGCGGTATCGTGAACCCGGCGGCCGGCACGGTGGCGGCTTGGCCATGCGGGCGGCAAATTGGTACGCAAGCAATGATCGCGCACGCGCACGGCAATAAAGCGGACTGCACCCTCGCCGATGTTGGCTTCGTGCATCTGCATGTCCACAGCTCCTATTCGCTTCGCGAGGGAGCGATGCCGGTCACCAGGCTCGCCAGGCTTGCCCTCGCCGATGCCATGCCGGCGCTGGCAATTACCGATTCGAACAATCTCTTCGGCGCCTTGGAGTTTTCCGAAAAGCTGGCAAAAGAAGGGGTGCAGCCGATCATCGGCCTGCAAATCAGCATCGACTTTCGAGACGGCGCGGCAAGGACGCCGCGCGGCGAGGCGAGCGCTTGCCACGCGTCCATCGTGCTCTTGGCCCAAGACGCCGCCGGATATTCGAACCTGATGCATATTGCCTCGCGCGCCTGGCTCGACCCTGAACCTGGAGATCCGCCAAGTGTTGACATTGCGGCTCTCGAAGGGCGAACCCAAGGGCTGATCGCGCTCACGGGCGGTCCGAGCGGTCCCCTCGACCGAGCCTTCGCCCATGGCCGGGCTGAACTCGCCTTTACCCGCGCGGCGGCACTTGGGAAGCTGTTTCCTGGCCGCCTCTATGTCGAAATCCAGCGCCACGGGCTTGTCCCGGAACGCGCGATCGAAGCGCGTCTCCTCGATCTCGCCTATCGCGCCTCGCTTCCGCTTGTTGCGACCAACGAAGTGTTTTTCGCGGCGGCCTCAGACCATGAAGCGCACGATGCCTTGATTTGCATCGCCGACGGAACCGTCGTCAGCGACGGCGCCCGACGCCAGCTTTCGCCCGAGCATCGTTTCAAGACGCGCGCGGAAATGATCGCGCTTTTTGCCGACCTTCCGGAGGCACCTCGCAACAGCGTCGAGATCGCGTTGCGTTGCGCGTACCGGCCGCCGGCCCGCAAACCGATTCTGCCGCGTTTTGCCGTGAATGGCGGGATCGAAACGGAGACGCAAGAACTCCGCGCCGAGGCGGCGGCTGGACTGGCGGCGCGTCTTGCCGCGCATGGCCCGGCGCCCGGCTTCACGGCCGCTGATTATCGCGCAAGGCTAGCCTTCGAACTGGACGTGATCGTCAAGATGAATTTCCCCGGCTATTTTTTGATCGTCGCGGATTTCGTCAAACACGCCAAATCGCGGGGTATTCCGGTCGGGCCGGGACGCGGGTCGGGGGCCGGGTCCTTGGTTGCCTATGCGCTTACGATTACCGATCTCGATCCGATTCGCTTCGGTCTCTTGTTCGAGCGCTTCCTCAATCCGGAACGCGTTTCGATGCCGGATTTCGATATCGATTTCTGTCAGGAGAGGCGCGACGAAGTGATTGCCTATGTCCGGCGACGCTACGGCGACGATAAAGTCGCGCAGATCATCACTTTCGGATCGTTTCTGGCGCGTGGCGTCGTGCGCAATGCCGGGCGCGTCCTCGAAATGCCGCTCGGCCAGGTGGACAGATTGGCCAAGCTGGTGCCGCAGAATCCCGCGGCGCCTATGAGCCTGAAACAAGCCATCGAGGCGGAGCCGCGCCTCAAGGAAGCCGCCGCGACCGAGCCCCGCGTAGCAAAAATGCTTCAGATCGCGCAGTCGCTTGAAGGGCTTTATTCGAATGCGTCCACTCATGCGGCTGGGATTGTCATCTCCGACCGGCCGCTGGAAGAACTCGTGCCGCTTTACCGCGATCCGAAGTCCGACATGCCGGCAACTCAGTTCAACATGAAATGGGTCGAGGCCGCGGGCCTCGTGAAGTTCGATTTTTTAGGCCTCAAAACACTGACGATCGTCGCCAACTGCGTGCAGCTTCTGAAACGGCGCGGGATCGCGGTCGACCTCGCGAAAATTCCCCTGGACGACAAACGAACCTACGCGATGCTGGAACGCGGCGAAACGGTGGGTGTCTTCCAGCTTGAAAGCGCCGGCATGCGCAAGGCCCTGATCGACATGCGCGCGGACCGCTTCGAGGACATTATCGCGCTCAATGCCCTCTACCGGCCGGGCCCGATGGCGAATATCCCAACCTATTGCGCGGCGAAGCGCGGCGAGGAAGCCCCAGACTACATCCATCCAAGGATCGCGCCGATCCTCAAGGAGACCTTTGGCGTCATCATCTATCAGGAACAGGTGATGCAAATCGCCCAGGTTCTCGCCGGATTTTCGCTCGGCGAGGCGGATCTCTTGCGCCGCGCCATGGGCAAGAAGATCAAGGCCGAGATGGCCGCGCAGCGCAATCGCTTCGTCACCGGCGCGGCCGAACGCGGCCTCGATAAAGCGCGGGCGGATGAGATTTTCGATCTCCTCGCCAAATTCGCCGACTACGGTTTCAACAAGAGCCATGCGGCGGCCTATGCGCTGATCGCCTATCGGACCGCTTGGTTCAAAGCCAATTATCCGGTCGAATTCCTCTCGTCGTCGATGACGCTCGACAAGTCGAACACCGGCAAGCTTGCCGAATTCTGCAACGAGGCGCGGCGTTTGAAGATCGCGGTCTTGCCGCCGTCGGTGCAGACATCGGGCGCCGATTTCGAGCCCGCCGAATGCAATGGTGAACTAGCGATACGCTATGCCCTTTCGGCGATCAAGGGCGTCGGCGAGACGCAGGCGCGAGGACTTGCCGCGGTCAACGGCAGTGGTGAGAGAGCTCGTCCGGAGAAGCCCGCGTTTCGCGATTTGACCGATTTCGCGGCAAAACTTAATCCGCGCGAGATCAACAAGCGCATGTTGGAAAGTCTCACGGCCGCCGGTGCCTTCGACGAACTCGAACCGGACCGCGCGCTTGTCCATGCAAGCGCCGAACCGATCCTCGCCGCGGCGCAACGCCACCAGGACGAGCAGCTTGCCGGGCAAAGCGGGCTGTTCGGCGGCGACAATCTCGACCCCCTCGTGTTGCCGAAGGTCGAGCCTTGGCCGCTCACCGAGCGGCTGCGGCGCGAGTTCGAGTCGGTTGGGTTCTTTCTGTCCGGCCACCCGCTCGACGCC
>JBAUNU010000628.1:0-3698 GCA_049579405.1 Methylocella sp. | reverse complement strand
GGCCCATCTGGCGGCGGTGGGCTCGCCATTCGCGGCGGCCGTTTCCGTGCCGTTCGTATTCGACCCGGCCGTGCCGCTAGCGCCGGTGGCGAAACGTGGGCCGAGAATCCGCACAGCGGCGGTGAGCCGGGCCTTTTGGGCCGCGCACGACGCAAGAGTGAAGGCGATCACCAAGCACCTCGAGGCCAAATGGCGGCGCCTGGCGGCGCGGTAAGGAAAAGCCGCGGCGAACTTCGCGTCATTTGGCCGAAGGCGACGGAAGATCGATTGTTTCCATCCCAATCCCAAAGGAACAATCAGGCCGGTGTCATTTCCGCCGTTCCTGCCGGGGCTTCAGCGGCCAAATAGGCGTGCCAGACCGGCGCCGCGCCGAGCGTGGCGGCAAAAGCGTGGTGGCGAACCAGCTCCTCGACGCTGAGCAGCGCGGGGAGCGGATGCGGTCTGTGCGCGAGCAGGCTCGCTGCCCCTGCTCCGATCGAAGCGGCGCCATGGGCGAAAACGAGCGTCGCCTGGCGCCCGCCGGTCAATTCGGCATAGACTTCCGCAAGTATTCCGGCATCGAGCAAGGCGCCATGCTTGGTCCGCCGCGACGGGTCGATGCCGTAGCGCGCGCAAAGCGCGTCGAGACTGTTTGCCGCGCCCGGATATTTGCGGCGCGCCAGGGCCAGCGTGTCGATCACCCGGTCGGATGCAATCGGGGCGATCCCGAGGAGCGCGAGTTCCGCGTTAAGAAACCGCAGATCGAATTCGGCATTATGCGCGACGATTTTGGCGCCGCCGGCGAATTTCAGGAAATCGGCGGCGATGTCGGCAAAAACCGGCTTGCCCACGAGAAACTCGGCGGAAATTCCATGCACCCGTAAGGCTTCCTCGGGCATGTTGCGGCCGGGATCGAGATAGGCGTGGAAAGTCTCGCCGGTCGGGATGGCATTGAAAAGCTCGACACAGCCGATCTCGACAATTCGATGACCGCTCGCGGGATCGAGCCCTGTCGTCTCCGTGTCGAGAACGATCTCCCGCATCGTGCCGCCTCAAAGCTTGTTTTTCGCTCCGGCGAGCGCCCGCAAGATCGCGCGCACCTGCCGCGCGGTGGCGGCAAA
The DNA here is from genome assembly GCA_049579405.1 of Methylocella sp. Lineage (GTDB taxonomy): Bacteria > Pseudomonadota > Alphaproteobacteria > Rhizobiales > Beijerinckiaceae > Methylocapsa. The sequence goes on along the minus strand of JBAUNU010000628.1, from coordinate 2,598 downwards.
TTCGCCGCCGGTATCGATGATGAAATGCGCCCGCGCGCGTTTTTCCGCATCCGGCCGCTGTCTCGCCAATATGACGGCAAGCCGTTCCGCTGTCATGCCCGGACGCCGGCTGACCCGCTCTTTTTGCACAGCTTCCGGGGCGGTCACCAGAGCCACGGCATCGACCCTGCGGTCGCCGCCCGTCTCGAACAGCAAAGGGACATCGAGAACGACGAGGCTTGCGCCCGTTTTTTCCGCCTCGGTCAGGAAAGCATCGCGGCTGGCGGCGACCAGCGGATGCGTGATCGCTTCGAGCCTGGCCAGCGCCACCGGATCGTCGAGGACCCGGGCGCCAAGGAAGGCACGATCGACCACGCCGTCGCGGGTGGTCCCCGGAAAGGCCGCCTCGATCAACGGCGCGGCATCGCCGCGATAGAGCGCGTGCACCACGGCATCGGCGTCGTGGACCGGGATTCCCTCGGCGCGAAACATGGCGGCGGCGGTCGATTTCCCCATGCCGATCGACCCCGTGAGGCCCAGAACAAACATCAAGCCGCTGCCGCGATATCCGCCTCGACCACGCCGCGTAGCTCCGGCGTGACGCAAGGCTTCACGCCGAACCAGCGCTCGAATCCAGGCACCGCCTGATGCAAAAGCATGCCGAGGCCGGAAACCGCCCGGAGACCGCGCGCTTTCGCCGCCGTTATCAGCGCGGTTTCGAGTGGAACATAGACAATATCGCTGACGATGGCATCCGGCGGCAGAGGCGCGAGATCGATGGCGAGCGGCGGCTGGCCCCGCATGCCGAGCGAAGTCGTATTGACGAGAAGGTTGGCGCCGGACAGCGCGCCGGGCAGATCGGGAAAATCCACAACCTCGATCGGCGCGCCAAGGTCCGAAGCAAGCTCCTCCGCGCGCTCTTGGGTGCGATTGATCAGAAAAATGCGCCTCGTGCCACGCAGTTTAAGCGCGTAAACAATCGCCCGCGCGGCCCCTCCGGCGCCAATAACCACGGCCTTCCCGGAATGAATGTCCCATCCGGGCGCATCCTGATCCAAGGCACCCGCAAAACCGGCGGCATCGGTATTGTCGCCGCAGAGTTTTCCCGCCTCTATCCACAAGGTATTCACGACTTTTAAACAGGCCGCTGTCCCGGTCCTGATATCGCAGAGCTCGAACGCCATTTGCTTATGCGGCAAGGTCACATTCGCACCGGCAAAGCCTTGCCGCGCGAGATCGCGCACAAAGCCCGGAAAACCGGCCGTCGCGACCTCAGCCAGTTCGTAGGACCCCTCGATCTTGAGCTGTTCCAGCCAAAAGCGGTGGATCAACGGCGAACGCGAATGCGCGACCGGCCAGCCGATGACACATGCCTTTGGTTTGCCGGGAGCCGGGGATTTCACGAAAGGAGACTTCCTTCCTCGCGCAGGAATTTTAGGAGCGGCAAAAGGGGGAGTCCCAGGATCGTCGCGTGATCGCCCTCGATCGCATCGAAGAGATGGATGCCGGGGCCCTCGATACGATAGGCCCCGGCGCTGCCTAGGACGTCAGCTAGTGCCATATACGCGTCGATGAACGCCGGGGAAAGCCGCCGGCAGCTTAGCCGCGCGACGCCAACCGTTTCGAAAAGAAATGCATTTTCCCGCGCGACGCAGCAGCCTGAATAAAGCTCATGGGTGCGCCCGGACAACGCTTCGAGCTGCGCCATCGCCGCCGCGCGGCCGGCCGGTTTGCCAAAGAGACGGCCTTCAAGACAGAGCGTCTGATCCGCGCCGACAACGAGCCGGCCTGGCTTTTCCCCGCTCACCGGCAAAGCTTTTGCCCGGGAAAGATGAAGAGCGATGTCGGCGGCGTTGGCACCCGACGCCACGAGCGGCGCTTCGATCCAGCGTTCATCGATCTCGGCGGCGCAAATCTCGACCGGTATGCCGGCGGCGCTCAGAAGGCCCTCGCGGGCGGGGCTCTGCGAGGCGAGAACAAGCGGCGCCGCGGCGCGCCAAAACCCTGTCATGGCGAGGCTATGAATTTCAACTGGTGAATCTTGTAGAGGTCAATGACCGCCGCCGCGGTTTCCTCGATCGAACGATGTGTCACATCGATCGCGGGCCAGCCATGCTCGGCGCAAAGCTTGCGTGCCCGCGCGAGTTCACCGGCGACCAGGAGGCGGTCCACATAGGGTGAATCGGGGTTTGCGTTCAACGCGATAAGACGATTCTCGCGGATCTGGACGATGCGCTCCACCGAAGCCAAGAGCCCGACGACGAGAGGATTGCGCAATGCCAAAACCGCCTCCGGCAAGGGGACGTCCGGCACCAAGGGAATGTTCGCCGTCTTCACGCCGCGATTGGCAAGATAAATGCTCGTCGGCGTCTTCGACGTGCGGCTCACGCCCAAAAGAACCACATCGGCCGCCTCGAAATTTTCGGTTTGCTGCCCGTCGTCGTGCATCATCGTGAAGTTCAAGGCCTCGATACGTTTGAAATATTCCGCGTTCAGCATGTGCTGGGCGCCGGGGCGAGGCTTTGAAACCGTTCCGATGTAGGATTGAAACAGGTTCACGATTGGCTGCAAAACCGAAAGACAAGGGACGCTCGACTGATTGCATGCCGCTTCGAGATG
>JBAUNU010000627.1:0-4449 GCA_049579405.1 Methylocella sp. | reverse complement strand
AGATTGTCCGCGAGGCATTGGCCGGGTCGCGCATCGCCGAGCGGCTCGCCGGACGCACTTTCTACGCGGTCGGCGGCACCTGGCGGGCGCTCGCCAAGCTGCACATGAGCCAGCGCAATTATCCGCTCGCCGTCACCCACGGCTATGTCATCCCCGCCCGCGACGCCGCCGATTTCGCGGGCCTCGTCGAACGGGCGAATACCGAAACGCTGATTTCGATCGGCGCGGTCAACGCGGCGCGGCGGCCGCTTCTTGCCTATGGCGCCGTCGTGCTCGACGAGATCATTCGCCGCGCGCGGCCGCGCGAAGTCATGATTTCGGCGACCGGCGTGCGAGAAGGTCTTCTTTATGAAATGCTCGACATGGAGCAGCGCCGGAAAGATCCTTTGCTCGTCGCGGCGGCGCAATTCAACCGGCTCTTCTCGCGCGCGCCCGGCCACGCCGGGGAGCTCTGCGATTGGACCGGCGGATTCATGAAGTCGATGCATGTCGAGGAACCCCCGGAAGAACGCCGGCTTCGCCATGCGGCCTGCCTTTTGGCCGATGTCAACTGGCGCGCCCATCCAGACCACCGCCACGAGGAAAGCATGAACATCGTCGAGAACGCCGCCTTCCTTGGCGTTGATCATCCTGGGCGTTCTTTCCTCGCGCTCGCGGCGTCCTATCGCTATCTGGGACTCGACGCAGACGCCAGCCCGCAGATCCGCGCGCTGGTTTCCGCGCGGATGCTCGATCGGGCGCGCATTGTCGCCGCCGCGACGCGCGCCGCCTACGTTATTTCGGGTGCCATGCCGGGAGTGCTGCCCTTGACGCCCCTGACTTGCGCTAAGACCACATTGATCTTGACCTTGCCGCAAGGTCTTGCCGATCTCGCGAGCGAACGGCTGCTGAACCGTTTGAAGCAGCTCGGGCGTCTGATCGGACGCGAGCCGGCGATCACCATCGCGGGATAAATGACGCCTGCCTGGGACGCAAATGATAGTCCTGGGCGTTCTCGAAGATTTTCGTCCCCAAGCGGACAAAAACGCGTGACAAGCCGGGAGCCGCGGCAATCGTACCATCGAAAGATCGGCTTTACAAAAAACCGCCGGAATTAATGATGCCAAAATACTTTTTAGCGCCTATCGCGATCCTCTTCACTTTCGGCGCAAATGCCGAAACGTGGCGGACCATCCACACTGCACGGTTCGGGACCACGGCGGAAGTTCCCGCAAACTGGGTCATGGATCCACCTCCAGAGAACGATGACGGACGCGTCTTCCGTTCTCCGAACGGACGCGCTCAAATCATTGTTTCAGGCATTTACGCTATTGAAGAAGGAACGAATGCAGAGAAGATGGCGAGTGAGGGTGAACCGGAGATTGGTACGACGATTACTTATGAAAAACGTGGACCTGACTGGAAAGTTATCTCAGGAATTAAAGGTGGCAGGATTTTCTATATGAAATCAATCCTGACCTGTCACGACACGATCTGGAATCATTTGTGGATCGAATACCCAGAAGACGAAAAACACAAATACGATGCGCTCGTTACGCATGTGTCAGCCACGCTGCACGCGACGAAAGGCTATCGATGTGATTGAACGCGTTGAGGGCGGTGCGGCATTGGGTTGACGCAAGCTAGGCTCTTGCAATACTATTCTTCCAAGTTCTCCGGTGACGGCACGTCCTGCCATTCGAGCGGGACGACTTTGCCCTGCTCGACGGTCAGGGCGAGGCGCCCATGCTTCAATTCGAGCGCCTTGGCGCCAAAGAGGTCGCGCCGCCAGCCGGTCAGTGCCGCGACCGTGGCATGATCGTCGGCGGCGATCGCTTCGAGATCATCGACCGTCGCGATCATCTTCGCCGCGACCCCGTGGCTCTCGCTGACATGACGCAGGAGCACGCGCAAAAGCTCGACCGTCGCGCCATTACCGCCATTGCGCCGCTCGCGCTCTATCGTCGGCAGGGTCTTGGGGTCCCGCGCGAGGCCGCGCTCGACCGCCGCCACGATCTCGGTGCCGGCGCGCGAACGCTCCAATCCCCGAGGAAAGGCGCGCAGATTGCCCAAGGCCTCGGCCGTTTTCGGCGCGGCGAGCACGAGTTCGATCAAGACATCGTCCTTCAAAACCCGCGAGCGGGGCACGTCGCGCGTCTGCGCCTCGGCCTCCCGCCAGGCGGCGACCTCCATGAGCACCGCGAGATCGCGCGGTTTGCGGACCCGGTTGCGGAACCGCTCCCAGGCGTTTTCGGGGTGCTGTTCATAAGTCGAAGGCGACGTTAGGAGCGCCATTTCGTCGTCCAGCCAGCCGGTCCTGCCGGTTTCCTCCAATCTGACGCGCAAAAACTTGTAGATGTCGCGCAAATAGGTGACATCGGCGATTGCATATTCAGCCTGGGCCGTCAAAAGCGGACGCCGCGACCAATCCGTGAAGCGCGAGGATTTATCAAGCCTGACTTTCGTGATCGTCTGAACAAGATCGCCATAGGAGACCTGATCGCCGAAGCCGCAGACCATCGCGGCGACCTGGGTATCGAACAGCGGCGCCGGGATCAACTTTGCAAGATTCCAAATAATTTCAATATCTTGACGAGCCGCATGAAAGACTTTTGTCGGCTCCTGGTTGGCCATTAGCTCGAAGAAGGGCGAAAGATCGAGCCCTTCGGCCATCGCATCGACAGCCACGGCTTCGTCTTCCGACGCAAGTTGCACGAGGCAGAGGCGCGGCCAGAAGGTCGTTTCCCGCAAAAATTCGGTATCGACGGTGACGAAGGCGTGGGTTGCGAGGCGGCGGCAGACGGCGCTTAGGTCTTCGGGCGTGGAAATCAGGGTCATAATCGCTCAATAATGCAAAGGCGGGCCTTCGGCTATAGGCTCGCGCGCGTTCGACGGCCTGACCGGCCTGCCATCACAACCCCGCCTTGACAGATGCCGCCTCCCATGCGGTTCTCCGCGCGCATGGCGCACACCACAAGGCCCGCGCCGAACCCTCTTCCTCTTGGTCCTGACCACCCTATAATGCACCGCTACCGTTCCCATAACTGCGGCGCCCCGCGCGAAACCCACGCTGGCGAAACGATTCGTCTTTCCGGCTGGTGCCATCGCATTCGCGATCATGGCGGCGTGCTGTTCATCGATCTCCGCGATCACTATGGCATAACCCAATGCGTGGTCGACCCGGTTTCGAAGGCTTTCGATCAAGCCGAAAAGCTTCGGTCGGAATGGGTCGTCCGGATCGACGGCGCGGTCCGGAAACGCCCCGCAGGCACCGAAAATCTTGAAATGCCGACCGGACTCGTCGAAGTCTATGTCACCGGAATCGAGGTTTTGGGAGCCGCCGCCGAATTGCCCATGCCCGTGTTCGGCGAGCAAAATTATCCGGAAGACATGCGGCTGCGCTACCGCTTCCTTGATCTGCGTCGCGAGAAGCTGCATCAAAACATCATGCTGCGCGGTCAAATCATCGACTCGCTCCGCGCGCGGATGAAGACACAAGGCTTTTTCGAATTCCAGACCCCAATTCTCACCGCTTCGAGCCCCGAGGGCGCGCGCGATTTTCTGGTGCCATCCCGTTTGCATCCGGGAAAATTTTACGCCCTGCCGCAGGCGCCGCAGCAGTTTAAGCAGCTCATCATGGTGGCGGGTTTTGACCGCTATTTCCAGATCGCGCCGTGTTTTCGCGACGAGGATGCACGCGCCGACCGCAGCCCCGGCGAATTCTACCAGCTCGATGTCGAAATGAGTTTTGTCACGCAAGAGGATGTCTTTGCCGCAGTCGAACCGGTGCTGCGCGGCGTCTTCGAGGAGTTTGGGGCGGGCCGCCCGGTCACCCAAAAATTCCCGATGATTCCCTATGCCGAAGCCATGCTGAAATATGGCACCGACAAACCCGATCTTCGCAATCCGCTAATCTTGCAAGATGTCTCCGAGTACTTCCGTGGATCTGGATTCGAGGTCTTCGCCAAGTTGCTCGAAGATCCAAAGAACCAAGTTTGGGCAGTTCCTGCTCCGAAAGGCGGACAGCGCACATTTTGCGATCGTATGAAAGCGTGGGCACAGAGCGAAGGTCAGGCGGGCCTCGGCTACATTTTTTGGCGGTCGCCTGGCCCCCAACCGGTGGTCTCACGACTCGACCCAGCGACCGGACGAATAGCCCACCACTATGAACATGTGGGCGGGGACACTCGAGACGCAGCTGGTCCGATCGCGAAAAATATCGGACCCGAGGGCACCGAGGCCATCCGTGTGGCGCTTGGACTTGATACCGGCGATTCGGCTTTCTTCATCGCGGGTGATCCGAACACGTTTGTTAAATTTGCCGGTGCCGCGAGGCTTCGTATCGGCAGTGAACTCGGCCTCTCGAAAAAGGACGTCTACGAGTTCTGCTGGATCGTCGATTTCCCGATGTACGAATGGAACGAGGATGAGAAGAAAATCGATTTTTCGCATAATCCCTTTTCGATGCCG
>JBAUNU010000626.1:0-3446 GCA_049579405.1 Methylocella sp. | reverse complement strand
GCGCTGGAGACTGATTTCGCCGGCCTTATAGGTAGCGAAAGCCCCACGCGCGTTTGCGCCAACCTGCCATATCACATCGCGACCACGCTGCTTGTCCGTTGGCTTCAAACCGAGCCATGGCCGCCCTGGTTCGACCGGCTCGTTTTGATGTTTCAACGCGAAGTGGCCGAGCGCATCGTCGCGGGCCCGGCGGAACGCGCCGCCTATGGGCGCCTCGCGGTCTTGTCCAATTGGCGCTGCGAGACCCGCATTCTTTTCGATATTCCCGCCGCGGCGTTCACGCCACCACCCAAGGTCAAATCCTCGCTCGTCGAACTCGTGCCCCGCGCGGCGCCGCTCGCCTGCGACACAAAAGTGTTGTCGGAGGTGACCCAAGCAGCCTTCGGACAAAGGCGCAAGATGCTGCGGCAATCGCTGAAATCGCTCGCGGGAGGCGATGCCGGCAGTTTACTTGCCCGCGCAAGAATCGACCCGGCGCAAAGGGCGGAAGAGATCGGCATAGAGGGATTTGCCGCATTGGCGCGGGCACTGGGGGACGAGCCGGCCGGTCATCCGGGCTTGAACTCCAATCCCGCGTCCAAATGACCGGCGCCGCGCCGGTCAAAGGCGTGGACGCAGGAGGGGGCGGCGCCATAAATTTCGTTCGTTCGCATTAGGGCCTGTTGACATTGTTTTCGACGAGGTGGCGCCAGCGATACATTGCGAAATCGCAGGCGATGGCGATCTTGCGATCGGCCTTGGGCGGGATCACGGCGAGTCCCCCTTTTGCGCCCGTCCCATGCTGATGGACGCGGACGATGGTTCCGTCGATCAGGGCGTATTCGAAGCGGACAATACCTTGAAAAAACTTTGGAATACGCCCTTTTTCGCCCATCGTCGGAAGTGCTTGAAGGTTGAGTTCCAGTTTCCGAACTGGTCTGGAAGGTCACGCTATGGCGCGCCGGCGCGCGCCATCCAGAGCACCGCCTCCAAAAACAGCCGGTTATCCGCTGCGCTTGAATCGAAGGCGACCCGGGCGAAGCTGGCGCGGAAGCTTTTTGCGGCGGCAGCGCGGGACGGCGGGAAACGCCTTCACCCATCCATCTTCAACGCCGCGATAAATGCTTGCTGCGGAATCTCGACCTTGCCGAATTGCCGCATCTTCTTCTTGCCCGCCTTTTGCTTTTCCAAAAGCTTGCGCTTGCGGGTAACGTCGCCGCCATAGCATTTCGCGGTCACATCCTTGCGCAGGGCGCGCACCGTCTCCCGCGCGATGATCTTTCCGCCAATCGCCGCCTGGATCGGAATTTGAAACATGTGCGGCGGGATCAGCTCCTTGAGCTTTTCCACCATCGCGCGGCCGCGTGCCTCCGCGCGGTCGCGATGGACCAGCATGGAGAGCGCATCGACAGGCTCGGCGTTGACCAAGATCGACATCTTCACGAGATCGCCTGGGCGATAACCCGTGATCGCATAATCGAAACTCGCATAGCCTTTCGAGATCGATTTCAGCCGGTCGTAGAAATCGAACACAACTTCGTTAAGCGGCAAATCATAGGTCGCCATCGCGCGCTGGCCGGCATAGCTCAAATCGGCCTGCTCCCCGCGCCGCTCCTGGCAGAGCTTCAATACCGCGCCGAGATAATCGTCCGGAGTCAGGATCGTCGCGCGAATCCAGGGCTCTTCGATTGTCTCAACCTTCGCCGGGTCCGGCATGTCGACTGGATTATGCAACTGAAGCACATCCCCGCCGCGCTTAAGAATCCGGTAGATGACGGAAGGCGCGGTCGCGACGAGATCGAGATTGAACTCGCGCGCCAGCCGCTCCTGAACGATTTCGAGATGCAGGAGACCCAGAAACCCGCAGCGGAAGCCGAAGCCGAGAGCCGCCGAACTCTCCATCTCGTAGGAAAAGCTCGCGTCGTTCAGACGAAGCCGTCCCATTGCCGAGCGAAGATCGCCGAAATCCGCCGCATCGACCGGAAACAGCCCGCAGAAAACCACCGGCTGCGCGGGCTTGAAGCCGGGCAGCGCTTCGGCGCAAGGGCGGCGGGCATCGGTGATCGTGTCTCCGACCCGGGTGTCGGCGACCTCCTTGATCTGCGCGGTGATGAAGCCAACCTCGCCGGGTCCCAGCGCCGCCTCATCCCGCATCTTCGGCCGGAACACCCCGATTTTGTCGATCTCATAATGGGCGTCCGTTCCCATCATTTTGATTTTCTGGTATTTCCCGAGCGTCCCGTCGATGACGCGCACAAGCACGACGACGCCGAGATAGGCGTCGTACCAGGAATCGACCAGCAGCGCCTTCAAGGGCGCGGTCTCGTCCCCTTTCGGCGGCGGCAGGCGGGCGACGATCGCCTCTAGGACCTGATCGATTCCCTGCCCGGTCTTCGCCGAAATGAGCACGGCCTGCGAGGCATCGAGCCCGATCACGTCCTCGATCTGCCGCTTGATGCGCTCGGGCTCGGCGGCGGGAAGATCGATCTTGTTCAAGACCGGCACGATCTCATGGCCGGCGTCGAGCGCATGATAGACGTTGGCAAGCGTCTGCGCCTCGACGCCCTGGCTCGCGTCCACCACCAGCAGCGAGCCTTCGCAGGCGGCGAGCGAACGCGACACTTCATAGGCGAAATCGACGTGGCCCGGCGTGTCCATCAAATTGAGGATATAAGTCTTGCCGTCGCGCGCCTTGTATTCGAGGCGCACCGTCTGCGCCTTAATGGTAATGCCGCGCTCGCGCTCGAGATCCATCGAATCCAGCACCCGCTCGACCATGTCCCGCTCCGAAATCGCGCCGGTGGCCTGGATGAGCCGGTCGGCGAGGGTGGATTTGCCATGGTCGATATGGGCGACAATGGAAAAATTGCGGATGTTTTCGAGCGCGTGCGTGGTCATAAAGGCCGGGATAGCAGGCCCGCGCCACGAAGGGAACCCGCCGCGCGGCCATCGAGCATAGAGGCCGGATAGCTAATGATGACGCATGTTGCAACGCTTGTCTGCGATCCGGCATTTCCGGTTTTGACCGGGGAAATGCTTCGGCGGGCCAGTGAAGCCTTAAGACGGCCAGGGCCACCGCACTGGCTCGATCCGGGCATTGCCGCCGACATTGCTTTCGACTCCGGACCCGCCGGCGCAAGAGCCGCCGCGGATGGGGTGCGCTCCGCTCTCGATAACGGCGCCGTCGATGTTATCGTGCAAAGGGTGCAAGGGCGGCGCAAGAAGCTGTTGCTGGCCGACATGGATTCGACCATGATCGGCCAGGAATGCATCGACGAACTCGCCGCTGCAATTGGTAAGCGGGCCCATGCCGCCGCAATCACCGAACGCGCGATGCGCGGCGACATCGCCTTCGAACCGGCGTTGCGCGAGCGAACTGCTTTGCTCAAGGGCCTCGGCCGGGCCACCATCTTGGACGTGATTGCCAACAGAATTACCGTGACGCCGGGCGGACGTGTGCTGGTTCA
>JBAUNU010000625.1:0-9294 GCA_049579405.1 Methylocella sp. | reverse complement strand
CGTTTAAGCGATCTCGGCGACCGGCTTGAGGCGTTCCGGGCAACGGTGGACTTCGAGATGTTCCGAGCTGAACTGACGGCTGCGCTCGCCTATGCGGACGACGCACAAGGCGGGCGCCCGCCGTTCGATCCGGTGATGATGTTCAAGATTCTCGTTATTCAGGCGGCGAACAATCTCTCCGATGAGCGCACGTATAGCGCTGCGCCGACTTGGCCGCCGTGCCTGCTCCCGTAGTGCGCCTACGGCGCGATCCTCGCCTTCAGCACCGCATCGATTTTTACGTTGTCCTTATCACGGTTTGCTCATCCCGCGACAGAGCGGCCAATCAGGATCGTTGGCTAGCGGGTCCGAGGGCATCAGGCAATGACGATCTCGGGGCTGATACCAAGTGCCGCCAGAGCCTCGGCAATCTCGCTCTGATAGAGGGGGTTCATGACGATGACCGATTGAACCGGTCGCTCGCACAACTTCTCTGGCGCAATAATTGGCGTCGCGGTTCCGGGTGCAAAGCGACCCTGCTTGTACGGGTTGACATCAACAAGCGCACCAATCTGGTCTGCGTTCGCGACCACGTTAATAAACGTGACGCCCTTCGATCCTGCGCCCCAGATTACGGCCCGGCCAGGATCTCGTGCATCGAGGTATTCACACCAGTGTTTGGTCTTCTCGTGGTAAGCGCTATCAAAATCCAGCACGAGTGGCTCGATGTCACTGGCCTGTGGTGGTCGCACACGCTGAGCCCCAGAGCTCAGCTTTGCTTCGATACACAGATATTGCTCGCCGAACGACGTTTCCTCATTGAGCACCTCAAATCCCGCCGCCTCGAAAGCCGTACGCAGTGAGGGCGGAGTGAAATAGGAGACGTGTTCGTAAATAAGATCCCAGATTCCTAAGTCGCGTAGCGTATAGAGGGCATTGGGGCACTCGAAGTAGAATACTGTCTCAGGACCGATTCCTGGATGGAGACGAAGCGCAAGCAAGAACGCAACGGGTTCTGCGATGTGCTCGATCACATGCCGGCAAGACACGAAGTCCGGCCGAATGTATGCATAGGAATTGTGGAACCAGTCCTTGATGAAACGCACACCGGAGGAAGCTTCGTTCCGGTTCTCTTCGAAGCTTTTGTCGAAACCTACGCCCTCAGCACCGCTTGCCAAGCAAAGCCGCTTGAGAAAATTCCCTTTGCCGCATCCAATGTCGACGACCGTTTTGCCAGCGAGCAGATAAGTTGTTCTGAGGCGTTCCACCAATGCATCAGCGAATGCCATAAAACGCGGCGAAAAGTCCAAAGACGAATCGTATCCTTGAGTGTATCCAATCCGGTCTTCCTCAAAGGCAGCATTGAAGAGGTGCCCGCAGCCGCGACAGAACCTCAATTCGAATCGGCCAGTACTCGCTGAACGCGCCGACGCGCTGTCCGAATGGAGCGCATTGCACAGCACCGGCAGCGCTTCGAACGCCACTGACGGTATCAGATCGCGTTTGCCACAGATCGGACAATCCGCGCGCACCGTGGCAATTGTTTCCATCAGCTCCAAAACTAATTTTGCGGCCCCCGAGCCAGCCCAAATCCTATTTTGCTTAGTTGCGAGAACACGGGCTCGTCGCGATGAGCGCAACGAATTACCCCTGTAGAATTCTTAAACAATTCGCGGCGTAGGCACTGGGATGATAAACTTTCCGCCGCGCTCGCGATATCCTTTTTGTTGTTGGGCAATTTCATCGGCGAAATTCCAAGCGAGCAACAGCACGTAATCCGGCTGCGCCTCAAGAAGCGTGTCGGTCGAGCGGATCGGCAGGTGCTGGCCTGGCATATACTTGCCTTGCTTGTGCACGTTACGGTCTACAACAAAGTCGACAAGATCGCGACCTATGCCAACCGTATTGATGAGGGTAGCCCCCTTCGCGGCAGCTCCATAGGCGGCGATCGAGGCACCGCCGGATTTCAGACGGCGCAGGAGGGCTGAAAGATCCCCCTTCAGGACATCCACCTTGGCAGAGAAATCGCGGAAATAGCGAATCTGATTGATTCCGCGCGCGGCCTCATAGACGAGCTGCTTCTCCACGGCGGCACTCAGTCGCTCCTGCAACGCTATATAGAGCCGCAGCGATCCTCCGTGGATCGAAAGATGCTTTACATCGTTAAGATAAAGTCCGTGCCGACGGAAGAGCTTATCAAGTGCTGTGACGGAGAAATAACAAAGATGCTCATGATAGATTGTGTCAAACACGCAGTGCTCGATCAACGGCTCAACATAGGGGATCTCCATCACAGCAAGGCCGTCGTCTTTCAAAAGCTGGGCGACCGCCGCGGCAAAGCCATTTGTATCGGCGACATGGGCAAGCACGTTATTGGCGTGTATAACATCGGCGCGCACGCCTTCTGCGTAAAGAGACTCGGCAAGGTCGCGCGTAAAGAACGCGCAGCGGGTGGGCACGCCGATGTTCTCCGCGGCCGCGGCGGGGCCATCGGCGGGATCGATGCCAAGCACGGGAATTCCAGCTTCAACATAGTTCTTTAATAGGTAGCCATCATTGCTCGCAAGTTCGACCACGAGGCTACTTGGACCTAGGTGACGACCTGCGATCAAATCTAACGTGTTCTGGCGTGAATGTTTCAGAAGCGCAGGGGAGAAGGACGAGTAGTAGGGATAGGCATCTGCAAAAAGAATTTTTGGGTTCACTGTCTCGGTTATTTGCACGAGGCTGCAGTCCTCGCAGAATGCGACCCTAAGCGGAAACCGAAACTCGGGTTTGTTAAGATCAGCGTCATTGAGAAGCCGATCAGCAAGTGGGGTTTTGCCGAGATCGAGAAAGGTCTCGAGCCGCGTCCCGCCGCAAGACCGGCACGCCTGCTCAGTAACTGAGTCCTTTTCGGAAGCCGTCATGGCTCCTCACGGTCCCGTTGAATTCCGATTGCCGTGTCATGCATGAGCGACCTACGGCGTAGGTTATCGTCCAGCTCGCCGTCGCGGATCAGTTTCTGCACATGGGCTATACGCTTAAATCGTTCTCCTTCGAAGTCTTCAAGCGTGAGCCCTACGGAGCAATAGGCATTATAGAGCTGCTCGATGCCGCGCCGCGCTGTCCATTGCGGTTTGAATGCATGCAGGCGCCGCGCGATATAGTTGCAGTCAACGCGATAGCAGCGCGTATCTGGCCCCGCGTCGCGCGCGAATTCAATCCGACTTTTGGGGACGATCGTCTGCACGATTTCGGCGATTTCTCGGATCTGATAGTTCTCGGTTGTCAAGCCGACATTAAACGCCTCCTTGTGCACGAGTTGACGATCGCCCTCAAGCACGGCAACGTACGCCCGCGCGATGTCTTCGACGTGTACGATCGGTCGCCAGGGCGAGCCGTCGCTCTTGAGATAAACCTGACCCGTCGTGAAGGCCCAAGCGGTCAGATTGTTGAGAACAAGATCGAAGCGGATGCGTTCTGACAGCCCGTAAGCGGTCGAAGCACGAAGAAAGGTCGGGCTAAAAGTTTCGTCCCCCATGGACGCTACGGCGCGCTCGACGTTCACCTTAGAAACGCCGTAGGGTGTGACTGGATTGAAAACTGCGGTTTCGTCTAGAAAATCCGAGCCCGAAGCTCCGTAGTTGCTGCAAGACGAGGCGTAAATGAATCGTGGGACGGCAGCTTGCTTGGCGAGTTGGGCGAGGCGCACCGAAGCCTTGAAATTTAATTCCTCGGTCAGATTGGGCCGATAATCTCCCAACGGATCGTTTGAAAGCCCCGCAAGGTGGATAATGGCGTCGAAGCCCGCGAGATCGTCTATCGAAGCGTCACGAATATCTTTCTCCATCGTCGGCACTAACGCAAGCTCGCCGAAAAAAGTGCAGGCGCGGAAAAGGTCGCTGTCAAATCCCGTGACCGCGTGGCCCCTTTCCAAAAGCATCGGAGTCAGCACAGCACCGATATAGCCACGATGGCCCGTCAGCAATACTTTCATCGGTCAGCCGCTACTTTCATCCAGGGCACCTTCCCGCTATCCCAAATCTGCTGCAGAATATGCTTCTCCCGCAGAGTATCCATGCATTGCCAGAACGAGTCATGACGATACGCCATGAGCTCGCCATCGCATGCGAGGCGCTGCATCGGTGCATGCTCGAACATCACATCGTCGCCGTCGATGTAATCGCCGACTCCCGGCTCGAGTACAAAAAAGGCGCCGTTGATCCAACCCTCAGTGGCTTGCGGTTTCTCGCTGAACTCGGCGACGCGATCGCCGTCGAATTCGAGATGACCGTAGCGCGCAGGCGGGCGCACCGCGGTCATCGTGGCGAGCTTGCCATGAGATCGGTGGAAAGCGAGCAGCTTATCGAGATTTACATCGGAGACGCCATCTCCCCAGGTAAGCATAAAGGTGCCGTTTCCCAGCCACGGAAGCAAACGCTTGATGCGACCACCCGTTAGCGTGTTCTGGCCCGTCTCAATGAGATCGACAGACCAGTCCGGGGACGAATTCGAGTGATGTTTAACATCTCCTGTGGCGGTATTGATCCTCATGCTGCCATTCAGGGTATTGTAGTCCTTGAACCACCGCTTGATATACTCGCCCTTGTATCCGAGCGCGATGGCGAACTCGCGGTACCCGTAATGATGGTAGTGCATCATGATGTGCCACAGGATCGGCATACCGCCGATTTCGACCATCGGTTTGGGACGGATCTCTGTTTCCTCGGCTAGTCGGGTCCCGAACCCTCCGGCTAGAATCCCGGCTTTCATGATACCTCCTATCAGCAGCCTGCGTGGCATCGAAAAATCGAATGCGATTTCCTGAGGATCAGGCATTAGGGTACAATTGTGGAGGAGGTCGTGTCAATCGGACGCGCTGGCTGGTACTGGCCGGTTTTGAGACTTAGTGGCCGATTTTAAAACGACCAGTGGCCGAATTTGGATCGAGGCCGCGTCAGTTGGCGGCCTCTTTCTCTAGTTCGATTTTCATTTCGACCGGCTCGCCATCGCCGTCATAGATTTGCGACACGTTCATCGCAAAGGTGCGAAACCAGCGCACGCGAGCAGGACCAGGCCACCCTTTCTCGGGGGAAGGCACTTTCTTGAGCAGCGCAATCAATAGAGGGTCCAGCCCAAGTTCACTAGTTCCGTCGCCACCATCACTACCACCACGATTGCTTTTTTGCTGTTGCCCAGAGCCTTCATCTTTTTGCGCGATGCCAGGCTTCACAAAGCGTCCGGTTGTGGAATCGATAAACCCCGCATACTGGGCTGATTTCATGAAGGTCTGGCGCGCCCGTTCTTTCTGCTTTGGCGAGACGCGAAGCTGTTCCATCTGCCGTTCAATCGCGGGAGGCGGCGGCAATGCATTGCCCTTATATTGGTCATACATCACCCGGAATAATTCGACGTTGAGAAACGCCGTCACCCGAGCCGCTCGCTCATTCCCTGAATTGTCGAGCACGTCGCGACCGTGCTTGGTCAAAGTTGCCCGTCCTTGGCCGGTCTCAATCAAGCCAAACATCCGAGCCGCCCCAAGCCGAGTCCGGAATGTCCCGCCTGTAGCCGTCTGTCCCATCCAAGCTGCCAATTCATCGATTTCGCACGACGTTCCGACTTTAGAATGAATGGTTTGGGCGATCTCTACAGCGCTCTCCAAGTCAGAATAAGGGAACTCGATTTCTGACCGGAACCGCTTGCCGTCTATGGTCGCCTGCTTGCCGATAGTGCCGATGTTATCGTTGTCCGCCACTGGTCTCTCCTGACCGTTTAAAGTCACGTCGCATTACATTTCGCACTTTGCGACGCCGGCGTCAACTTTTTTCTTATTTATCCTATTGACCGTGACAAGAATTTCCGTATTATAAACCCAGGAGATCGCCATGCCCAGAGAACCAGAGCCCCGGCGTAATTCCGACCGCCGCGCGGGGCGATGACCAAACAGGAAGGGCCGCTTCCAGCCCGGCAAAGGCAAGGAAAAGCGGCCCTTAATCGGCTTCGAAAATGGGAGATCGTCTAAGGAGGTAGGACGCCCGCCGTTACAAGTGAGGCAATCCCGGTTCGAATCCGGGTCTCCCAACACCCGAATTAGTGGGGCCGAATGCTGCGCAAACAGCACCGGCCCCGGATCAAAACCCAGGGATTTGGCCCCTAAGCTATGACCGCAAACGACAATATAGCACGCGGTGGCCGTCCCTTCAACTCAGGGACCTTGCACCGTGAACAATCTTTCCCGTGAAAAACAGATCGAAGCTATCGCCTCCCTCGTCGAAGGCGTCAGCGTCCGCGCGACCGACCGCCTAACCGGCGTCAATCGCGGTACTATTCTCTCGCTCGGTGTTCGCGTCGGCCAAGGCTGCGCCGCACTTCATGACCGTCTGATGCGCGATCTGAACGTGAGCCGGGTTGAACTGGACGAACTGTGGAGCTTTTGTTTCAAGAAGCAAGCGCGCGTCAAACCGGAAGATGGCACAGACAAGGGCGATCAATACGTCTTTCTCGCCATTGCTGGAGCTGCCAAGGCGATCTTGAGCTATCGCGTCGGCAAACGAAACCAAGAGCACACATCGGCCTTCGTCGCCGATTTGCGGGCGCGCGTACTGGGCGCCCCAGAGATTTCATCCGATGGCTGGACCTGCTACCCCGGCGCAATCGAGGACGCTTTCGGCATCGACGTGACCTACGGCCAAATCGAAAAGCATTACGGCGTACAGGCGGGCATCGTAGAGGCCGCGCGGCGCTATTCCCCGGCGCAGGTAGTAGGAGTAAGCAAGCGCCTGGTAGTTGGTCGTCCGCGCCATATCTCGACGTCCTACGTCGAGCGGCAAAATCTTACCCTTCGGATGCAGCAACGTCGCTTCACCCGTCTCACGAACGCATTCTCAAAGAAGCTCGAAAATCACGAAGCGGCGGTCGCGCTTTATGCGATGGCCTTTAATTTTTGTCGCGTTCATGAAACGCTGCGCGTTACGCCCGCCATGCAGTTAGGCGTCGCGGATCACATTTGGAGCATTGGGGAATTGGTGGACGCGGCCTTAAGTGATAATGCGCCCAAGCCGGCCGGGCGTAAGACCGGGCCGTTCAGGATAATTGATGGCGGTCGGTTATAAAGGCGATGAGCCCAGGCGACGCCGGGGCTCATTTCATCTGTGCCGACAATTTTAGATGCGGATGGATTCCCTTTTTTCTTTCTTTTGGCGCTGTGCCGGGATCGCTTTAGATACCTTCCGCGCAACTGATTTGACTACGCTTTCGTCAACTGGCGCTTTTGACTTATGTGACAACGCATCGCGCACAAACGCTTCTGCCTTTTGGTAGATTTCATCCTTTTTCATTTTGCCTTCTCCTCCATTGTGATTTCATTCCATGTTTTATCGATGATTAAGTCTGTGAAGTATGTAATCCAATACTTCTGTGTAAGTTTGCTTTTATGCAATTCAGCTCGAAGTCCTTCATCAACTTCGACAAGCGGCAGGAGGCCTTTTGCCACATCATCCCGGCGAATCTCGGACCCTGCGGGAAAGTTCCCCTTCAAAAAAACATATGTCTTCTTAGCAAGAGCTTTCCAGGCGTTACGATGCGCGCCGAAAAATTTGACCAGCCCCGCATCGCCTAAGCGCTGCTCAACAATAAGTGTGAGCGCCATCTATCGAATCTCTCTAACAGTAAGAAAAGCGATGGCGGCACCCCACAGAAATGCGATCAACAGCAAAGCTCCGGCTAGTGTCACGATGCAATCATTGTTTGCCCATTTCCCCACCAAGGCGAGTGCGGCCGAAATAATCGCGACAACCATGCCAGCGAAGCCAAACCACGCCCTAAGCTGAAATGTACTTTTTACGGTGGTTTGTTGTTCTCGCTCAAACCCAGCAAAACTGGATGCAACACTGCCGAGATAGACGAGGATGAGACCAGCTAGCGCGGTTGCCCCTGTAATCACATCACCAGCGATGCCAATGGAATCAACCATCGCGATTCCACGCAAATTGCGAGATTCGACATACAATCCCCTAAAACTCTGAATCTCGCAAGTGGCCGATTTTGAATCGGACAGGGGCCGAATTCGGCCAGCACCCGCTGGCTCAGGAGAACACATGGGATCGCCGCAGGCTGCGACAAAGATTGCTCGATTGGCGTGGCCGCAAGGGCTCGTGCGGACCTCTACGAGTTCTGAGGACATCAGGAGACGTCGAAAACTGGCGGCGCACCTCTGGAATTCCGAGTCGGTTGAACAGGCGCTAGGCGTGCCGGTCGCGAGATCGGTCTTGTCCAAAATCCTCTCGCGCAATTGGCGGCCTTCAGAAGCGGCATCCGTCGCGCTCCATTTGCGGGCAATTATCACTTTGACTCAGCAAAACTTAAGCGGTACAGTCTTAAAGCGTGACAGGCCGGTGAATTTTGGATTCTGCCGATCTTTCGGCCCTAGCTTCATTCGCATCTGGCCTCCAGTTTGTCGATGGTGCCGCCAACGAGTTCGGCGAGCTCGCGAAGCGTTGGGACAATAGGCTTGTCCTCGAAGGATTCTCCCTTTCCGAACTTTATCTCGACGGAAGGATAGCCCCATTGCGCTGGTTGTGGATGTAGGCCCTTGTGCCGATCCTGGGTTCTCTCGCTACTTGGGTCACGGTCCCATCGGGCGCGATGATTTGCATAAGCATAAAGATAGCCCCCGCGGGCGCACTCGGCGGATTCTCTTCGTGATCCTCGCGGATTCCGACAATGAGATGTCCGGATTCGGTGAGCGTCGGGATAAGGAGCCTATGCTTATCCATTCGGTCAAGGCGATTGAGAGCCCAAAATCTAGAATCTCCGCCAGTTTTATATGGTTTTATGACATCAGTATTTTCCAGCGCGAGATTGGGTGCGACTCTCTCTATAAGTCCGTACTCTGGGGATTTTACGAGGGATTGCCTCGTATCGTACAAAGGGAAGTAAGCGAGGGCCGGATCATCGGCCCTGCCAGCGATAACGATCGCGGTGGCAACGTGGTCAAGGGCTGCACGGAGATTGTGAACAGCGTCTCCGACAATTGGCGCGACATCCTCAGAGAAGCCAATAGGGCGTTGTATGTTGATTGTGTAGCTTTCGCTGCCGGGATTTCGATCCTTGTAGGACATTAGCGGGATTGATGTTAGACTGGACCAAATCGCGGGGCCACGTTTCAAGCTCCTCGATGTGCTTGTAGGCCCGTTTGACCTTTAATCGCGATCCTCGAAAAGATACCTGCATGGGAACCTCGAAAAAAAAGGGTCAAGAGCTCGACCTCGTCGAGCTTGTCCCTGATGCGTGGCCGCGCTTCGAGAAGTTCATTCGCGAGATAGTGAAGTCTGG
>JBAUNU010000624.1:0-13585 GCA_049579405.1 Methylocella sp. | reverse complement strand
GTTCTGACGCATGGCTTCGTTCTCGACGAGAAGGGCCAGAAGATGTCGAAATCGGCCGGCAATGTCGTGGCGCCGCAAACCATCATCAAGGACGCGGGCGCCGATATTCTGCGGCTCTGGGTGGCGGCGTCGGATTATTCCGACGATATGCGGATCGGCCCCGAAATATTAAAAACCTTCGTCGAGACCTATAGAAAACTCCGCAACACGATCCGCTGGATGCTCGGCTCGCTCGGCCATTACGATCCGGCGAATACGGCCGGCTTCGAGGCGATGGGCGAGCTCGAAAGACTCATGCTGCATCGCCTCGCCGAACTCGATGGCGAGATCCGCGATGCCTATGAGAACTTCGACTATAAGCGCGTTGTCGCGCGCTTATCGGCCTTCCTCAATACCGATCTTTCGGCGTTTTATTTCGACATTCGCAAGGACACGCTTTACTGCGAACCCCCTTCGAGCGAAAAGCGGCGCGCCGCGCTGGAAGCGATCGAGCGGATTTTTCGCAGCGTAACCTTATGGCTCGCGCCGGTCCTGGTCTTCACTTCGGAAGAGGCGTGGCTCGCCCGTTATCCCGAAGCGGTCTCGGTGCATCTCGAAGCGCTTCCAAAAATTCCGTCTTGGTGGCGCGACGAAGCGCTTGGCGGAAAATGGGAACAAATCCGCCGCGTCCGTTCGGTCGTCACCGGGGCGCTGGAGATCGAGCGGGCGCAAAAGCGGATCGGTTCCTCGCTCGAGGCGGCGCCAAGAGTCTTTGTCGCAGACGCGGGCCTGCGCGCCGTTCTCGAAACAATCGATTTCGCCGAAGTCTGCATCACCTCGAATATGGCAGTCGAGGCTGGAGAGGGACCGCTGGAGGCTTTCCGGCTCTCGGGCGCTCCCGGTGTCGCCGTTCTGCCCGCCCTGGCCGAGGGGAGAAAATGTGCGCGATCCTGGAAAATTTCCCCGCTCGTTGGCAACGATCCTGAATTTCCCGATGTAACTCCTCGCGATGCGCGGGCTTTGCGGGAATTGCGGGCTTTGGGACAATGGCCGTGAAGCCGCGCCGCCTCGGCTTATGGGTGATGTGCGCCACGCTCGCCGCCGACCAGACCAACAAGCTTTGGCTTATCTTTGTCTATGGAATCGAAGCGCGCCAGCCGGTCCGGCTGACTCCTTTCTTCGATTTGATCTATGCCAAAAATTCCGGCATCTCTTATTCCCTGTTGCGTGCGCAAAACGGGATGGAGCGGCTTGGCCTGCTGATCGTTACGCTTGCGGCCACGGCCTTCCTCGGCCTCTGGCTGTGGCGCGCGGCGACAAAAACCGCAGCCTTGGGTCTTGGTTTTATTGTCGGCGGCGCGCTCGGCAACGCCTATGACCGTGTGGCCTATGGGTTTGTCGCCGATTTCTATCATTTTCACGCCGGGTCGTTCTCGTGGTATGTCTTTAACCTGGCGGATGCCGCGATCGTGGCCGGCGTCGCGCTCCTGATTTGCGATTCCTTTGCCCCCGCAAACAAGTCCCGTGAGATCAAGCGCGCCCCCGGGGAATGACGTTTTATTGCGCGCCAGCCGCCTCCAAAAAGCCCTGAACGGGGATAAAATGATAGCGGCAGGGTCGTGTGAAGATTTTGGACATCGCGGCTTTGCGGAGCGTCTCAGAAATTTTGCGGAGCGTCTCGAGAATGAAGAGGCTAGACTTTATGATCTTCGAGATGGTGTTGCGGCACAGGCTTGGCTTAACGACAGCCGTGGCCGCTCTCCTGGCCGTTGCGGAATTTTTCAGCGCGACGCCGGCGCGGGCGGAGGAAGACACCAATATGTTCAATTCGGTGCTCGGCTTCGTCGGCATGCAGTTCGACAAGGAGCAAGACACGATCGATTACCGGGCCAGGGCCCCGATTGTCGTTCCGCCGCACACCGATCTGCCGCCGCCGAAAGAGGCAGTACGCGGCCCAGCTTGGCCAAAAGATCCCGATATTGCCGCGGAGCGCCGCGCGGCGTTGGATTCGCGAAGGCCGGCGCCGCAGTTGACGCCAAATTCGCGGGTCGAAATGTCTCAGACGGAGTTACAGCAAGGCCGCGGCCCAATGCCCTCGGATGGCCCGCCCGACGAATGTGAGGCGAGCGCCGGAACGCACCTCTGCCTCTATACGCCTTGGAAAGTTCTGAAGTCCGTCGTGACCGGCTTTAAAACGGATACCGTCCGGCCTGGACCGGAGCCGCCGCGCAAATATCTGACCGAGCCCCCCGTGGGCTACAGACAGGCGACAGGGGTCGCCAAGGCAACCATCGAAGCGCCGAAAGACCAGCCGGACGCCGCCGATCCGGGAGCCTATATCCGGTCGCAGCGCCCCAAAACCTCGGTCGATAATTAACCGCGCTGCGTTGAATGGCGGAGGGCGTCCGGACGCCTGAGTTCTCCCAAAACGGTGGAACAAGAGAGGCCGCGCCATAAAACTTTGCCGCTTTTTGACATCCATCTTATATTTGGACAAACCTTCCCTCGTGAGAGACGGCGAAGGGCGAACCGGTTCTCCCGTGCGTTCCCTCGGCAGCGGTGGGCCGCCTTTGAAAGCGATGTACGGAATGTCATTTGGTAAAACCGCGGCGGCGCGGGAGAGCGTCTTTCTAAACCCTTCGGCGCAAGTGCAAGGCAAACCGGCGGGGCCGGCGATTACGCAGGCAAAGCTCGGAAATGGCCTGGATATCGTCGTCATCCCTGATCGCCGCGCGCCTGTCGTGACGCATATGGTTTGGTATCGCAACGGCTCCGCCGACGATCCCCCGGGCAAGTCCGGCATCGCGCATTTCCTCGAACATTTGATGTTCAAGGGCACCAAGATCAATCCGCGAGGCAAATTTTCAGAGCTTGTCGCGGATCTCGGCGGCCAGGAGAATGCCTTTACCTCAAACGATTATACCACCTATTTCCAGCGCGTCGCCAAGGAGCACTTAGGCGTCTGCATGGAATATGAGGCCGACCGGATGAAGAACCTTGTGCTTACGGACGAGGTGGTCGGGCCCGAGCGCGATGTCGTCCTCGAGGAAAGGCGGATGCGCACCGATTCCGACCCATCCGATCAGCTCAATGAGGCCGTGCAGGCGGCGCTGTTTACACAGCATCCCTACGGCAAGCCGATCATCGGCTGGAGCCACGAGATCGAAAGCCTCGAACGGGCCGACGCGCTCGCCTATTATGATCGTTTCTATACCCCCGAAAACGCGGTTCTCGTCGTGGCCGGCGATGTAGACGCAAAGGACGTCATCGGCCTCGCGGAAAAATATTACGGTCCCGTTCCCGCCCGTGGCGAGCCGCCGAAACGGTTTCGTCCACGCGAGCCCGAGCCGCGCGCGCATCGTCTCGTGACGCTCTTTGACGAAAAGGTAGAGCAGCCATCGCATCAAAGCGTCTTTCTGGTGCCGTCCTATAGGTCGGCCGGGCCCGGCGAGGCTGAGGCGCTGGAGGTTCTCGCCCATCTGCTTGGCGGCGGCCAGACGAGCCTTTTGTTCAACACCTTGGTCATGGACGCCAAGCTCGCGGTTGCGGCCGGAGCGCATTATCAGGGCACGGCGGTCGACGCCACGCGTTTCTATGTCTTCGCGGTACCGGCGAGAGGCGTCGCCCTTGCGACTATCGATACCGCGATCGATGCGGTGATCGCCCGCGTCGCCACGCAAGGTGTCAACGAGCCGGAATTGCGGCGCGCCAAAACCCGTCTCGTCGCCGAGGCAGTCTACGCCCAGGATAATCAGGCGACGCTGGCCCACTGGTATGGCGCCTCGCTCGCGGCGGGCCTTGCCCTAGAGGATGTCGCGCAATGGCCCGAGCGGATCGAGGCGGTCACGCCTGACGCCGTGAAAAAGGCGGCGCTCTGGCTAGACAAGCGGCGGAGTGTGACGGGCTTTCTCTTGCCGGCTGAATCCTGCCCGGCCTCGACAGGCGCGGGCACGATCGACTCCCGCGCCCTCTGAACGCTTTTTGCGCGCACCGTTGCTTAAAATATGGACGACTAGATGACCGCGCTTGCCGCCGCCGAACCCCCCTCGCGCGCTTCGACTGTCCAGAAGGTCGTCTCCAAAGGCGGCGTCGAGGCTTGGCTGGTCGAGGACTATGCGATTCCTCTCATCGCCCTCGAATTCGCTTTCAAGGGCGGCGCCACGCAGGATCCGATCGGCAAGCCCGGCACCGCCACGCTTCTTTCGGGCCTCCTCGACGAAGGGGCAGGATCCTATGACTCGGAGGGCTTTCATCGCGCCCTCGACGAGGACGCGATTGAAATGTCGTTTTCCGCCCACCGCGACATTCTGACCGGCCGCATGCAGAGCTTGTCGCGGAATTCGGCCCGCGCCTTCGCGCTTCTGCAACTCGCCGTGACCGAAGCGCGTCTCGACGCGGACTCCTTCGAGCGGGTGGTGAGCCAGATCGCCGCCGGTCTGAAACGCGAGGCGAACGATCCTGACTTCGTCGCTGGCCGAAGCCTTCGCGCGTTGGCCTATCCAAACCATCCTTATGGCCAGCCCGTGCGCGGCAAACTTTCGACTCTGCCCACCCTGACGCGCGCCAACCTAATTGAAACGCGTGCCGCGACGTTTGCGAGGGACAATTTGAAGATTGCCGCCGTCGGCGCGATCGACGCGGCAACGCTCGCGGGACATCTCGACGATGTGTTTGGCCGGCTGCCGGAAAAAGCCTCTCTTAATTTGGTCGCGCCCGGCGCTTTTTCCGGCATGGGCACGCGTCATGTCGACCCTATCGACGTGCCGCAATCGACAATACGCTTCGGCCGCGAGGGGCTTGCCCGCGAGGACCCGGATTTCATCCCTGCCATGGTCGTCAACCATATTTTGGGCGGCGGCATTTTTTCGGCGCGCCTGTTTCGCGAGGTGCGCGAGAAACGCGGGCTGGCCTATTCGGTCTATTCGCAGCTTTTGACTTACGATCACGCCGCCATGTTTTACGGCGGCACGTCGACCAAGAACGAACGCGCCGCCGAATCGATGGCTGTCATCGAGACGGAGATTTCGAGCCTTTTGGATTTTGGGCCGACGGAGGAAGAACTCGATAAGGCAAAAAAATATCTGATCGGCTCCTATGCGCTGCGTTTCGACACCTCGACCAAGATCGCTGGCCAACTTGTCAACTTGCAGTCCGAAGGTTACGGCGTCGAATATCTCGATGAGCGCAACAAGCTGATCGCCGCCGTGACAATGGAAGACGCCAAACGGGCGTCAAAACGCCTCTTTGGCGACACCAAGCTGCTCGTCACGGTCGCGGGGAACCCGCGGCGGATATGAGGGGAAGCGGGGCCCGCAATCGCGTCCGAGGTTCGCTCATCAACGGAAGCTCGAAGAGCCGGCCCGAGGGCGAGAAAACAAGGTGCGAACAAACCCTGCGCGGTTCGAGTTTTTCAGGATGCCGTGTGGTTGAACTGAACGATTGCCGGTGTCAAGATGACCGCGAAAAGCACGGGGAGAAAAAACAATATCATCGGTACCGTCAATTTGGGCGGCAATGCCGCGGCCTTTTTTTCGGCGAGCATCATACGATTGTTGCGGCTTTCCTGGGCAACGATCCGCAAGGCGGTGCCAAGAGGGGTGCCGTAACGCTCGGCCTGAATGAGAACGGTCGTGATCTGCCTCACCGAGGCCATCCCGGTCCTGAGGCCGAGGTTTTCATAGGCCGACCGCCGGTCTGGAAGAAACGACAGTTCCGCCGTCGTCAGCGTCAATTCCTCGGCAAGCGGTATCGACTGGATGCCGATCTCCTGCGCGACCTTGCGAAAGGCATGTTCGATCGACATGCCGGACTCCACGCAGATGAGCAACAGATCCATGGCGTCGGGAAAGGCGCGGCCCATCGAATGCTGGCGTTTGCCGATCGTATTCTTGAGGTAGAGTTCGGGCATTTTCAGGCCGACATAGGTGGC
The DNA here is from genome assembly GCA_049579405.1 of Methylocella sp. GTDB lineage: Bacteria > Pseudomonadota > Alphaproteobacteria > Rhizobiales > Beijerinckiaceae > Methylocapsa. The sequence goes on along the minus strand of JBAUNU010000624.1, from coordinate 7,677 downwards.
CAAGACGATGATGCCGATCTTGAGGATGACAGCCAGCGCGAAGTGGGTCACGACAAAAATATAGAAGGCGGAAATCGCAAGGCCTAGGGCCGGTGTAACCAGCCGGAAGAACAGAAACGCTACTTCCGCCTGAGGGCCGCGAAAGCCGGCCATTGCCATCTGCGTTTTTGCTTGGTCAGTGGCTAGCCATTTCGACAAACTAAAGCGCTCAACGATTTGTTTCATATAAGCTTTCGGCTCCTGACGAAGGCTAAGCTTGCTCTTATCCGCGGTCATCCGCGCACGCGCGCGGATGCGTTCGCGTTCCGTCGCAACGGATTTCATGCGCTGGCTCAGAGCGCCGGACTCGATCAGGGGCATGCCGACGGTCAGAATCGTCAGCATCGTTGCGATCGCGACAAGCGTGCTCAGCAGAAAATGCGGATCGGTCAGCTTGGCGTAAATCAGATCGAGAAATTGCAGATCGGTAAGCTTGATGTAAATCAGGTCGAGCATTTGCGCCACACGTGCGGGAGGGTCTCGTTCTTAGCGAATCTCGGACAGATGCGTTGAAGCAGCAGCGCCGCCAATCTAATAGTCGAAATTGATCATGTTTTTCATAACGGACATTCCAATGCCCATCCACACGGCGCAGCCGCCCAGGACGAGTTTGCCGGTCTGCGTCGTCCACAACAGTTCCATATATTTCGGGCTCGTGATATAAATCGTGACGGCGACGATGAAAGGCAGGCAGCCGATAATGTAAGCGGAGGCTTTCGCTTCACTCGACATTGCCTTGATTTTTCCTTTCATTTGTTTTCGAGCCCGCAGCACGGCCGATAGATTGGCGAGGGCCTCGGCAAGATTGCCACCAGTTTTTTGCTGAATATTGATAACGATCGCGAAGAAGTTCGCCTCCGCAATCGGCACGCGCTCGACTATTCGTTCGACTGCTCCGCCGGTTGAAAGGCCCATGGCCTGTGCCTCTACGATCTGACGGAATTCGCTCCGGACCGGCTCGGCCGCTTCCGTCGCGATAACCCGCAGGCAATCGCCGAGCGGCAGTCCAACCTTGACGCCCCGAATAATAATGTCGACCGCATTGGGAAATTCATCGAAGAATTTCCTCAACCGGCGCTTGCGCAAGAAGCTAAGAATCCATGCCGGAAAACCGAAACCTCCGACACCCATGGCTGCCACAATCTCGATCGGTCGGGCTGTGAAAATCCAAAACAGCGCGCCGAAAAATGCCGCCGAGGCGAGCGAAGCGCCGATATATTTGTTGCGAGTCCAGGAAAGACCGGCCTGAGCGATTCGCGCCTCCAGCGATTGCTTCTTCCGTTTGCCGCGGAGTTCGAGCCCTTTTATGCTTTCGGTTATTTGTTTGCGGCGGTTTGCGGCGTCGGCCGGGCGCTCCGCACCGCGCTTCGCCGCCATCGGCCGCAATGCGGCTTGGCGCTTTTCGGCGTTTATGTCTCCCGAAAGGTAGGGATAGATGAAAACGTGGACGAGGCCCCCTGCCGTGACCATCGTAAGGCCCATGATGATCCACACGTGCATGTTCATGCCATAGCCCCCTGTTCGTGCTGGCTACCGGACAGCATCGTTGAGTTCGGACGCATCGAGGGCCTTCGCCAAACGTGCCTCCTCGCCGTAGTAGCGTGCGCGTTCCCAGAACCGTGGGCGCCCAATCCCCGTCGAGCGGTGCCGGCCTTTCAGGCGGCCAGAGGAGTCTTCTCCGGTGACCTCGTAGACCATCAGATCCTGCATCGTGACGACATCTCCCTCGAAGCCCAAAACTTCGGTGATATGAGTGATCCGGCGTGACCCATCACGAAGCCTTGCCGCATGGACGATGACATCAATAGAGGAAACCATCATTTCCCGAAGGGTCTTCGGCGGCAGCGCGTAGCCGCCCATGGTAATCATGGATTCGAGGCGGCTCAGCGCCTCGCGCGGCGAATTGGCGTGCAAGGTGCCCATCGAACCGTCATGACCGGTGTTCATCGCCTGCAACAGGTCGAAAGCCTCCGGACCACGGACCTCGCCGACGATGATTCGTTCTGGCCGCATGCGCAGGCAGTTCTTGACCAGATCGCGCATTGTAATCGCGCCGCTGCCTTCGAGGTTCGGCGGCCTCGTTTCGAGGCGGACCACATGCGGTTGCTGCAATTGGAGTTCGGCCGCATCCTCGCAAGTAATCACGCGCTCGTCCATATCGATGTATTTGGTCATGCAATTGAGAAGAGTTGTCTTTCCCGAGCCCGTCCCGCCGGAAATCAGGACATTGCAGCGCACCCGTCCGATGATTTTGAGGATCTCGCCGCCTTCTGGCGAGATGGCGCCGGAACGGATCAGCTGATCCAGGGTCAGCTTGTCCTTTCTAAATTTGCGGATGGTCAGAACGGGCCCGTCAATCGCCAGCGGTGGAGCGATCACATTGACACGCGAGCCGTCGGCAAGACGCGCGTCGCAGATTGGCGAAGCGTCGTCGACCCGGCGCCCCACCTGACTGACGATACGCTGACAAACGTTCATCAATTGCGCGTTGTCGCGAAAGCGGATGTTGGTCAATTGGATCTTGCCGCCGACCTCGATGAAGGTGCGGGTGGCGCCGTTCACCATGATGTCGGCAATGTCGTCGCGGCCAAGAAGAGGTTCGAGGGGACCGTAGCCGAGAACATCATTGCAGATATCGTCGGTCAGATCTTCCTGTTCGCCGGTCGACACGGCGACGTTCTTGATCGCGACGATTTCGTGGACGATGTCGCGGATTTCCTCGCGCGCGTTTTCCGCGCTTAGGTGCGACAATTGCGACAGGTCGATCGCCTCGACAAGCGCGCCGAAGATCGTGCTTTTGGTGATGTAATAGTCCTCGGAACGCTGCGGCTCCGGGGCCGGTTGCGGCGCCGGCAGGGCGCTCGGGATAGCCGGGATGGCGATCGGCCTTGCCCCCGCGGCAACGGTTGCCGCGACTGTGGGGCTTTTGTCGAGGGCCTCGGAGACCGAACGCTTGCCGAACATAACAGACCTCCTGACATTGGCTCCGCGCGCCGGACCGGATCGTTTCCCGGGCCGGCACGCCGGCCTCCCGGCCCCGCGCGCCGCGATCGCGGTCATGACTGGTTTGGGCTTGCACCGCGCAAGGCACCGGGATCGGCTTTGGACGCCTGCTTCCGGCCGAAGCGCATCATCAAAGGATCGAGAAGGTTCCGTTTCGCTTTTCGCGGTTCGTTCCGGCCGGTAATTTTCCGCGCGAGATCCCTGATCATGCCCGCGAGTTTCCCGGCTGCCTCGACTTCGGCAATCATCTGCCCATTGTTGGCGGCCGGGCCAAAAAGCTTTGGCTGGAAAGGAATGATTCCAGAAGGCACGAGATCGACCGCCTTGGCGAAATCGTTGACGCTGATCTCTGGCCGTTTTGGAATTCCCACGTAGTTCAAAACGAGCTTTGGATGCCCGTAATGCGCGCGCGCCGAGCGCAGCATATCCAGCATGTTTTTTGTGTTGCGCAGACTCGCGAGATCAGGCGCTGCGACAATCACGATTTCATCGGCTTTGACGAGCATGCGTCTTGCCCATGCGGTCCAAATATGTGGAATATCCAAAATGACGCAGGGCGTGGTGGCGCGCAAAATATCGATCAGCGAGTCGAAGGCGGTTTCTGAAAAGTCGTACATCCGGTCGAGCGTCGCGGGAGCAGCTAGAATGCTCAGCTTTTCGCCGCATTTCGATAAGAGCCGGTCGACGAGATTTTCGTCGAGCCGGTCCGGCGCGAATACAGCTTCGGCGATGCCCTGCGGCGGATCTTGATTGAAGTCGAGCCCCGCGGTACCGAATCCCAAATCCATATCGACGATGACCGTTTGGGTATCGAGGTCCCGTGCGATCGAGAAGCCGATGTTATGCGCGATCGAGGATGCGCCGGTCCCGCCCTTGGCACCGGTTATGGCGATGATCTTGCCGATGGGCTTTGCTCCCGCGCTCGTGTAAAGATGCGAGATGGCGCGGATGAATTCGAGGACATCGAAAGGCGCCACGAGATATTCGCTGATGCCGCGCGCGATAAGCTCGCGGTAAAGAAGGATGTCGTTGGCGCGCCCGGCGACGACCACCTTGGTGCCGGAATCGCAGAATTCGGCAAGGGCGTCGATGTGCGAGACGAGTTCGCCGCGGCCGGCGGCAGAATCGAGGACAACGACATTTGGCGTTGGAGCGTCACGGTAGGCCTCGATCGCGGCGAGCGTGCCGCCCAAGTGCACGCTCACATGCGCCCTCTCCATCCGGCGATCGGTTGCGGCCGCCTCGATGATCCGCGCGGTTTCCGGCGATTCGCAGAAAGCTTGCAGGGAGATGCGCGGCACCGGGGCAATTTGCGCGGGTTCGAAGCCGGCTGGGCCTTTCATCAGTTCGCCCCGCCGGAGCCGGAGCCGGAGTCGGAGCCAACCGTGCTGATGTCGGAGTTGACCAATTTCCAGTTCGTGCCAGGATCTTGGCCGTTGCGAAGGCTTTCGATGGCGCGGGTGCGCATCGCGGTGTCCCCTGGCGTTTCCGCTTGAGGCGCCACGAGATCGCGCGGATCGGCGACCTGTGCGGCGAACGCGGATTGATAGGCGCAACCGAAGTTCCAGTAGGGCTTGTTGCTCCAGTCCTCGACGGCGCCGCTGCCAATTGCAAGGTCCCTTGGCCATTGGCCGCACTGGTCCGCGACGCTTGCCTTGAGGCCAACAAAGCTCAACCGGACCGGCGCGACAATGTTGGGACCCGCCGGATAGGGGGCCACAATGGTGCGCCCGCGCGCCCCCGCACGAAAAAGTGCCTCGCGGACCGGTTCGGTGGGGGGCGGGCCACCGGGCCAGGCTGGCGGCATGATGATGATGGGTCCACGGCCAAATTTGCGATAGAGGCCGGCGAATTCACGCAGCTGCGCCGCGGAATGGCGATCGAACCGGCCGGTCTCTGGCTCGACAAGGATTTCCAGCGTGCGCGGTTCCTCGGCAAGCACGATCGGGTGGCGGACCCGGTAATCGTCCTGCGGAATCGAGGATACAACCATCCGCTCCGTCGTCCCGCAACCGGCGAGCGGAAGCAGCAAGCAAAGGGGGAGAAGATTTCGCGCCAAAGCAACTGTTTGGCAAGCCAATTTTCGGGCGGCGCGCGCAGAGTGGATCGTGACTGACATTGGATGCTGAGCTTTCTCGATTCGGTTGGCTTGGCCTCAATCCTGGATGAAGCCGACCGGCCCCTTGTAATCCTTGAGGGCCTCTGGATTGCCGGGCGAGGCGTAGAGCTGGTTGACCCGCCCGAGCAGCCAGGTTTGCGGATCGCTCGCATCGGCGAAACCATCGGTTGGTTGCGCGATTTCGCCAGGTTTCACCGGCTTGACGATGTAGGGGGTCACGATGATCATGAGTTCGGTTTCCTGCTTCTGGTAGTCGCGCGAGCGAAACAGCGCGCCGAGAACCGGCAGGTCGAGGAGAACCGGCAGACCATTGATGGTTTGCTTTGAGATCGTCTGGAGAAGTCCCGCGGAGGCGATGGAGCCGCCCGAAGGAATCTCCACCGTCGTCTCGTTCTTGCGGGTGAGAAATCCAGGGACGAGTGTGCCAGAGATGAGCTGGGCGTTTTGAGTATCTATTTCGGTCACTTCGGTCGCAAGACGAAGCAGGATGCGGCCCTCGGCCAGAACCACGGGGGTAAACCGCAAACTAACACCATATTCCTTGAACTCGGTGCCGATTTGGCAACCTGTAGTGACCGAGCAGGTGGGTGCGGTTGGAATTGGTATTTCGCCGCCGACGGTTAGCTTCGCACTCTCGCCAGATACCGCGGAAACCGTCGGCTCGGCGAGGATACGCGAAACGCCGTAGCGCTCGAAGGCTTGCAAGGTGGCGCTCAAAGTGTTGGCGGGATTATGCGCCGTCAGCGCTGCCGTCGTGGCGGTTGCCGGATATCCAACGCTACTTCCCGTGACGGTCGAGAGCACGCTGTTGACCGCGAACGGGTTAAATTGGGTGAAAGTGCCCCAACTGGCGGTCAGCGAGCTTGTGGTGATCCCAAGTTGCTTGGCGATATTGCGCTCTACTTCCGCGACGGTCACCTTCAACATCACCTGATCTCGGCCGCGTATGGTGAGCACGTTGACTACCCGGCTATCCACGCTGGCTCCCGTCGGGCCCGTCGCGCCCGGCGCGCCCGGCGCGACGGCGGGACCGCTGGCATAAGCCAGCTGCACGAAGCCTTTCGCGATATCGCCGGCGCGCTGCGCATCTTCGATGGAATCGACGGCTCCGGTGAGGATGATCGTATCTTTGACCGTTTGCACGGTAATCGCGGCCGCAGGCATCGCAACGCGCAGGATTCGCCGAAGCTCCCCAATACCAATATCGCGGCGGATGCTGAGCTCCAAGGCGGCGATCTCGCGGCCTTGCTGATCCAGGGCAACGACGCTTGTTTGGCCGGTATCCATGCCGATGACATAGAGCTTGCGCGGAGACCGGACGACGGCGTTGGCGACCCTCGGGTTGGCAACGAAGATTTCCGCCGCATCATGGGGCAGATCAATAATGCGAGACTGGCCCACTTCCATGGAGATCCGCAGTGGCGTGACCGCGCCGTTGAACCGGGCCTCGGCTTCTTCTTGCGCGTGAACCGCGCCAATGCCGGTCGTGATGGAGACGCTTGCCATTATTCCCGCGGCCAGGAGTGGGAACAGACGTTTCATTCGCGGATCTCCAAAACCATGGGTGCTCTTCCGGCGGGTTGTGGGAGCGATTTCCCATTCGCATGACGCCATTTGCTCAATGCGCCCTATCTTGCATCGCCAAGCCGTTGCGGGCCATCAGTCCGTTGTCGTGGTTGAGGAGGCTGCTCGTCGGCCGCATTCGCATCGGTCATGCTCCGCAGGATCAGCGAGAGCTGGCCGGCGCGCTGCGCCAGGACGATCGTCTCGGCTTGAAACGGTGTGAGCTCCAACGTTGCATTCGCTCCTGTGATGACGCGCTCCCCATTTTTCTCCTGAAAATTCTGGCCGATCGCGAGGACGCGAATATTGGTCAGGATCGTCTGGCTGACGAAGGAATTGGCGATGCCGTTACGCGCCGCGGCCTCGTCTTGAAAAATGCGGATCACGTCGACCCTGTCGTTTGGCAAGATAAACCCGCCAGCCTCGCTTGAACCTTGCGTGTCGATATTGATCGCCACCGCGCGGCTGCCCTTTGCCAGAACCGCGGCGAGAAAGCCGGAATGAGGACCTTTGACCAGGCGGTCCCGCCGCAAAGGCTCGCCCGCGGCGAAATTGGAGCGGACAATGGACCCTTGCAGTTCCTCGACGCCGCCTGGCGAAGCGCTTCTGCGGACGAGGCCTTCCGGAATATGGTCCATTGGCCAGTCCTCCCAGCGCAGGTCGCTCGCGTCGACGGCGGCGCCGAATGTCAACTCCCTTGCCGCGACCAGCACGCCGTCGGTCGATGGCGGGGGGGGAGCCGCCGCTAGCTGCGGCGGTTTTGATTCGCTGGCTAGGACCGCGGCGCCGATTCCGGCCACGAGGGCAATGCCAAGAACTGCGAGACGAGCTGTTGTCATTTTCATTGTAAGGGTCTGCCTGCCATAGGTGAATTGCGCATCATCGCGCTTCGAGCGGTTGCCGCCTCGTTTCCGGACACAACGCCGCGGCGAACCCGCCAACCTAGGCTTAAA
>JBAUNU010000623.1:0-7422 GCA_049579405.1 Methylocella sp. | reverse complement strand
AATAATCGTGCCGCAGAACCCCGCTTCCACGGAGTTCGGAGCGGCCGAGCGCACGCGCGCAGCGGCGGCCGGCGATGAGCTCACCGCGTACACGAAGCAGCTAGCCGGGGAGCGCGGTCATGCGTTCGTGGTGGTCGATGCCGATCCGGCACTGGCGATCGTGCGCGCCGCCGAGCAAGAGGCGGCCGACGTTCTCGTGGTCGGCAACATGGGCATGGCGGGGCGGAAAGAGTTTTTGCTGGGCAATGTGCCCAACCGCATCAGTCACAATGCCCGCTGCACCGTGATCATCGTGAACACGTTGCCATCCGGTGATCGCGCGCCCGCCACGGCATCAATTGCCATACCCGAGGCCGAGTCTATCCCAACCGAGCCTCGGCTGGCGGCCCGGGGGGCGCATATCGCCACCGTAATGGCCAAGCACGGTTTAAAAGAGCTGCTCGGCCGGCCAGATGAACAAGGTGCGATCGGTCGTTTGCGGAAAGCCAAGCGCCTGCGCGCCGCCCTCGAGGAGCTAGGTCCCACCTTCTCGAAACTCGGGCAAGTGTTGTCGACACGCCCGGACCTCCTCCCAGCAGAGTACATCGACGAGCTAGTAAAGCTGCAAGACCATGTGCCGCCGATGGCCGAACACGAAGTGGTTCGGGTTACGGAACAGGAACTGGGCGTGCCCTGGGAGGATGTTTTCGAGTCGATCGATCCGACCCCCCTCGCCGCCGGCACGATCGCTCAGGTCCACCGCGCGACTCTCACCGGCGGCGACCGAGTCGTCCTCAAGGCGCAGCGGCCAACTGCTCGTGAGGAAATCGAGCAGGATCTCGCACTCCTCAAGTTGTTCGCAGACCGGGTGCGGGAGCGCCCAGCGCTTCAGAAGTTCATCGACATTGAGGCTGTGTTCAAGCACTTATCCACGTCGCTGCACCGCGAGCTTGACTTCCGCCAGGAGGCTTCGAACATCGAGCGGATGCGCGGCATACTCAAGGGCTACGATCGCCTCGATGTCCCGATTGTGCACCAAGATTTGTCCACCTCCCGGGTCCTCGTAATGGAAGAAATCCGGGGAGTGCCCATCGTACAGGCTCCAGAGGGTCCAGAACGAACGGAGGCCGCTCGTCAACTCCTCGAGAGCTACTACAAGCAGATTATCGTAGATGGATTCTTTCATGCGGACCCCCACCCGGGCAATCTGAAGTGGTGGAAGGATCGGGTTTACTTTCTCGATTTTGGAATGGTCGGAAGCGTGGGAGCCGATCTTCGCGAACATCTGATGCTCTTGCTGATGGCGTTTTGGCAGGAAGACGCTGGGCTGCTGACCGACATCACGCTGATTCTGGCCGATTCGGTTGACCGAAGCGACTTGGACGTCCCCCGGCTCCAGGCCGAGCTCGGCGAGCTCATGGCGAAATACCGGACGTGTGCGCTCGCCGAGATACAAATCGGGGTGATATTGCAAGAGATGACCGAGATCGTGCTACGCCACGGGGTGCCGCTGCCGGCATCGCTCACTCTTGTCGGCAAAGCGCTCGCGCAGGTGCAGCTTTCGGCCGTTCACCTCGATCCGGCGCTCGACCCTTTCGAGATCGCCGGGAAGTTCCTGATTCGATCAATACTAAAGAGCGTGAGATCCAAGCTCGACCCGAAGACGCTGGTTTATGAATCGCAGAAACTGAAGATTCGCGCCGTACGCATGATCGAGACGTTCGAACGCTTGATCGGGGCCCGCCCGGGACAGAAACTCGCGGTCAACTTCCACGCAACCTCCCTCGAGGAAACCGTTCGTCAGACGGGGCGTCGTTTGTCGCTTGGACTGACTGCGGCAGCGAGCATCGTCGCTGCCGGGCTCACGGCCGTGTCGACGACCCTCGCCGATTGGGTACCCGCGACGTTTGGTGTCGCCGGCGGTCTGCTTACCTTTGGGCTGATCGTCGACGTGCTGCGCCGGCGCTGAATATTGTTCATTCTGACGACTGGTCATGGGGCCGTGGATTCGCCTCACCGCGTCTGATCGAACGCAGCAAAGCTTTCTCGATCACGTACGCCATTACCGCCATCGCCAAGCTTACCAACCATCGCTCCACTTGCCGAAAGAATGGCCTTTTGCGAACATTATTCATGTCATGGAATCGCTTTCCAAGATTCGATTGCACCTATCGCCACGATGGGAGCGACCACCCTAGATTAACACTGTACCCGCGCATCATCTAGTCAGTTCAAGTGCCCGGCTGCAAAACCTTGGCCAGGCACCCCGCGAACCATCGACTTTGGCGGCGATGCTTTCACCGGCCAAGGCATGGGAGACAAAGATCGAGCCATCCGGGCCTTGCGCGACGCCTTCCCCGCGTGCTCCAAGCCGGTCGATGGTGAGCCGGGTGTCGACGTTGGTCATTTAAGTGTTGTGCCGGTGAGCAAACCCGGTCGATACCGCCGCGCGAGCCCGGTCCAGAGGTCAACGACGCGCCTGCGGCGCGCAGGTAGCGGCATGCCAAAATGCCCCCGAGGGTCAATGCAGCGACGCCAGGTACGCCAATGGCCACGGCGAGAGTAAAGAGAATAACCCGTTTCCATCCACCTTGTTGCTTTTCCATGGCCCCCTCCCTGGTTCACCGCCATGCGATTTTATTCTTAGATCACATAAATCTCGATAAAGTCGCGAAGTGGGCTATGATAAAGCAAAAAGAAAGCTGTCCAAGCGACAAAGCCGATAATGAGGATAGTGACGAACACTCCAAACCAAAACGCGCCTATTGGGCCTAGCGCAAGCATATCTATCAGCGTCATGCTGCCCACTAAAAGAATCAACGATATGATAACCACAAGGGCAGCGCCAATACATTCACCCAATGTATTCCCAATCCCTGCCTCGGAGCGGCTGCTACCCGACGTTTTCATTTTAACACCCTCATAATTTTCTACAATTTGCTAAGCCGTTGATTTATAATTCCAGCATCCGAGGTCACCACCCAAGCGCAAAACCGGAGCATCAGGCAGTGGTCGAAATCGAGCTTGACAACCTTATCATTTGTTTCACCCGCCGGGTGCGCCATAGTTAGAACCTCAATGCTTAAATAAGGTATTGATTACAATGCCCCTATCGATTTATGAGTCATCTGGCAAATGCGGGCTTAAGGAACGACCAGATCTGGCCGCACTTTATAAATGGAGAGTATCTGCTCCAGCATTTTGTCATAGTCTCCGCCATATCGGGAAAGCTCATAGCAACCGAGCGGATTCTTCGGCGCATTCAGCAGGCATTTGTTGCAATAGGTACAAGGAATAAGCGGCAGATCGCGTCCCGCTTGCCATTGCTGCGGCAGGTCGGGATTGGCGATCAAAGAGCGGGCAATTGAGACACCGTCGAGGGCATCTTTGGCACCCGGGGCGCTCTCTGAGAGAGCCTTGCGAATAAAAGCCGCATTTTGATAACCACCGGTGTTGATCACCGGGATTGACACGACCTTCTTTACGGCGCGCGCATATTCAAGGCCGACGCCTTCGACCAGATGCCCTTTTTTCATCCGGAACCACAGCCAGCGGAAGATCGGCCGCAGGACTCGGTAGCGGAATGACAAATAATTCCTGAATGTGTAAACGCCAGAGGAAAGCACCGTGTCGTAGGTTTTCTCGATCGTATCGAAGTCGAAGTCTCCAGGCGGTATTAGAGGGTGCGGGAATAAACTGCCCTCTGAGATATGGAGCGCGTCAGCCCCCGCCTCCTCGACCCACCGCGATAGCTGCAATCCCTCATCCAGAGTGTTCCCCTTCTTCTCCCAAGGGATGACATTATTGTAGTCGATAGCGTTGAGTTTGACCTGAAGGTGATAGTCCCGACCTACGCGATCACGGATCGCTCCGATGATTTCGAGCAAGAACCGCGCTCGATTACGTAGCTCGCCACCGTAGCCATCCTTGCGGTCATTGATTCCCGAACTCAGAAATTGTGTGATCAAATAGCCATGGGAAGCGTGGAGCTCGACACCGTCAAGCCCCGCTTCTCGCGCCCGCCAAGCCCCGTCGGCAAAAGCCTTGACCGTGTGATCGATTTCCGCTTGGGTCATCGCCTGCGTCAAAATTCCATTCAGGGACTCCGTGCGGCTGGTGGAGCTGCGGGAAATTCGATGCTGGTTCGATATGCCAGGCATATCCAACTGTCGGCCAGAATGGCTTAGCTGCATTATAAATTTGCAATCGAACTTATGGACCGCCTCTCCGACCTTAGCCCATAATGGGATGAAGTCGTCGCGATGGATCGTCCCGTAATTTGGGAGGATTCGCCCCGCCATCAGGACAGGTACGAACGAGGAGATGATGGCGCCTACGCCGCCCTTGGCGAATTGGCTTTCCCAATTCACCCGCACCTGGGTCAGGCTGCCGTCCTCGTTGTCCCAACGGCCGCTGATGCTAGAGCGGAAGATTCGATTCTTAATTCCGATATTGCGCCACTTGAGAGGCTCGAAGATGACATCCGCACTCAATTCTTCCCCCCATAGACAAGCGTTCTGCAATTCTACGGGCTCGTGCGCCATTTGCGCGGCCCCGCTTTCTGGAACCGATAGCGCAGCCTAACCTATGACCGGACGAGCAGCAAGCTATTCCAAAAATGCGCGCGAGCGGCATCATATGGAGAGCCCGCTGGTCTCGCCCGAGGCGATGCGGTGCATGGAGTGGAGAACGGCATCGTGAATGTCAATGGAGCCCTGAGCACTTTCCCATGCGGCCGGATCGGCTGGCGCGCGCGGCGGAAGCAATGCCGTCCGTTGGCGCGCCGAGCCGCAGCGACTCCGATCCTTGACAGGGCTTCGCCCGTGTCTTATTGTTAACTATATGGTTAAGTATCTGCACACCGAACTGGATCACGTTTTCGCGGCGCTCGCCGATCCGACGCGGCGCGCGCTCATAACCCAACTGAGCGAGGCGGAACGCGCATCGATCAGCGACCTGGCGCGTCCGTTTCCCATGTCGCTGCCGGCGATCATGAAGCATCTCGACGTGCTGACGGACGCGGCCCTGATCTCTCGCACCAAGACCGGCCGCACCGTCATCTGCCGCCTCACCGCGGCGCCGTTGGAGCAGGCGATGGCCTGGTTGCGGCGATACGAACGCTTCTGGTCCGAACGACTCGATCGTCTCGCGGCATACATGGAGGAAGAATCATGCCAAGCCAACCAGCCTTCAGCAGCAAGCCTAGCCTCACGATCAAGCGCCGTATCGACGCGGCGCCGGAAAAGGTCTTCAAAGCCTGGACGGAGCCGGAAAAAATAACGCGTTGGTTTGGCCCCGGGCAGGTGGCGGTGCTGCACGCGGAAACCGATGCGCGCGCCGGCGGCCGCTACCGTATCGTTGCGCGATCGCGAGCAGCATGACGTGAGCGGCACGTACCGTGAGGTGGTGCCGAACGAAAAGCTGGTCTTCACCTGGGCGTGGCGGTCGACGCCTGAGCGCGAGTCGCTCGTGACCGTACTCCTCGGAGCCGACGGCGGCGGGACCTTGCTTACGCTCATTCACGAACAATTCTTCGACGAAGCCGCGCGGGATCGGCACGAGCACGGCTGGAACGGCTCGATGGATAAGCTCGAACGCGCGGTGCATGACCTTTGACCCAATCTCCTCTCACGAAGCCAGGATCACAGCAATGAAACTATATGGATTTCCGTTTTCACCGAACACCTGGAAGGTGCGCGCGGTTGCCGCGCACATCGGAATTGTCCTCGACGATCAATTGGTCGATTTGAGCCGCGGCGAACAGCGCGCGCCGGAATACCTTGCGCTCAATCCCACCGGGCGCACTCCGACGCTGGTCGATGGCGACTTCGTCCTTTGGGAGTCGACTGCGATCATGCAATATTTGGCGAGTGGCGAGCCCAATGCGCTGTGGCCGGACGATGCGAGGGCGCGCGCGGATATCGCGCGCTGGCAAAGCTGGGAGCTCGCGCATTGGAGCGCGGAAACTTGCAGACCGCTGGTTTTTGAACGCGCCGTCAAGGCTCTCTTCAATTTGGGGCCTTGCGATGCCGCGGTCGTGGCCAAGGCCACCGAGGCCTTCCACCGCGACGCGCGCGTGCTTGAAGCTCACCTCGCGAAGCACCCCTATATCGCCGGGACGGGCGTAACGCTCGCCGATTTTTCGGTTGCGGCGCCGCTGTTCTATGCCGAGAAAGCCGAGATGCCGCTCAAGCCCTACCCGCATATTCGTGATTGGTTCGCCCGCGTCTCCGGTTTGCCCGCCTGGCGCGACACGGCGCCCGCCGCCGCCGCGGCCTGATGGGGCCTCCCGGTCATGGCGATTTGTCGTGCGATCAAGCGATCAAGCGATCATGCTCTTTCTCGCCTCGCGGCCGCGGCCAAGGGTTGCCAGCACCTTGGCGACGATGCCTTTCGCGTCGAGTCCCGCGCCCGCATAGAGTTTCTCCGGCTTGTCGTGATCGAGGAAACGGTCGGGCAGCACCATCGACCGGAATTTCAGGCTCCGCGCGCTAACACCGTCGAGTGCGCCATCCTCGGCGAGCGTTTGCATCACGAAGGAGCCGAAGCCGCCAACGGACCCTTCCTCGACCGTGAGCAGGACTTCGTGGTTCGCCGCGAGACGGAAGAGGAGATCCTGATCGAGGGGTTTGGCGAAGCGCGCGTCGGCGACCGTCGTCGAGACGCCATAGGTGGCGAGATCCTCCGCCGCCTTGAGGGCCTCGGCCAAGCGCGTGCCAAACGACAGGATGGCGACCTTGTTGCCTTCGCGCAAAATCCGGCCGCGGCCGATCTCCAGGATTTTCCCCCTCGCGGGCAGGTCGATGCCGACTCCGTCGCCACGGGGATAGCGGAAAGCGATCGGACCTTCGCCGTAGGCCGCGGCGGTTGCCACCATATGCACGAGCTCGGCTTCGTCGGCCGCCGCCATGACCACCAGGCCCGGAAGGATCCCGAGAAAGCAAACGTCGAAAGAGCCGGCGTGGGTCGCGCCATCGGCGCCCACGAGGCCCGCCCGGTCGATGGCGAAGCGCACCGGCAATCTCTGAATTGCCACATCATGCACGACCTGATCGTAGCCGCGCTGGAGGAAAGTCGAATAGATCGCGCAGAACGGCTTAAAACCTTCGGTGGCGAGGCCGCCAGCGAAGGTGATTGCATGTTGTTCAGCGATCCCCACGTCGAAGCTGCGTTCGGGAAAGACTTTTTGGAAAATATCGAGGCCCGTGCCGCCCGGCATCGCGGCGGTAATCGCGACGATCTTATTGTCCTCTCGCGCCTCGGCGATCAAGGCATCGGCGAAGACCCGCGTATAGGATGGCGCATTCGCCTTGGGTTTGACCTGGACGCCGGTGACGACATCGAAAGTGTTGACCCCATGATATTTGTCGCTCGACGCCTCGGCGGGCGCGTAGCCCTTGCCTTTCTGGGTCACGACATGCACCAAGATCGGCCCGATATCGT
>JBAUNU010000622.1:0-2682 GCA_049579405.1 Methylocella sp. | reverse complement strand
CGGATGGCCGATCGCCTGCGCGCGCAATGGACGGCGATCCATGTCGAAACGCCCGCCGCCGCCCGCGCGAGCGAGGCCGAGCGCGACAAGATCGCGCAAACATTGCGCCTCGCGCAACGGCTTGGGGCGACGGTGATTTCCATTCCTGGGCAGGATGAAGCGCTGACTGTCGCCGAATATGCGCAATCCAATCATTTCGCTCATATCATCGCCGCCAAATCCGAGCGTCCACGCTGGCGGGATTTCGTCAGCGAATCGCTCACGCAAAGGCTGATCCGCGCCGCGGGCGATGCGAGCGTTCATGTCATCCCGCGGGCGAAAGACCCACCGCGCAATCCCGCTGGTCTCGAAAGCAAAGCGCGAAAGCCGCGCCGGATGGAGGTTAGGGCTTATATCGCGAGCCTCGCCTATGTCGCGGTCGCGACCGCCGTCGGCGCTCTGCTGCGGCAAACCCTCGGCGTCTCGAACGTCGCGCAAGTTTTCTTGATCGCCGTCCTGGCGAGCGCCGTGACCTATGGGCTATGGGCCTCGCTATTCGCCTGTCTTGT
The DNA here is from genome assembly GCA_049579405.1 of Methylocella sp. Lineage (GTDB taxonomy): Bacteria > Pseudomonadota > Alphaproteobacteria > Rhizobiales > Beijerinckiaceae > Methylocapsa. The sequence continues at coordinate 2,134 of JBAUNU010000622.1, read as the reverse complement.
CAGCGTTCTTTCCTATAATTTTTTCTTCCTTCCCCCCCTTTACACATTCACCATTGCCGATCCCGAAAATGTTGTCGCCTTGTTCTTTTACACGGTCGTGGCGCTTATCGCGAGCAATCTTGCCGCGCGCGTCCGCGCCCAGGCGGTCGCGGCGCGGGAGCGGGCACGCATCACTGGGGAACTCTATCTTTTTAGCCGCAAGCTTGCAGGCACCGCGACGCTCGATGATTTGCTCTGGGCCACCGCGCATCAAATCGCCTTGATGCTGAAAGTCCGTGTCGTCCTGCTTCTGCCCGAAGATGGCGGTCTCGCCGTCAAGGCCGGATTTCCGCCGGAAGACATGCTCGACGAAGCGGATCTCGCGGCGGCGCGGTGGTGTTTTGAAAAAAACCAGGCGACCGGGCGCGGCGCCGATACGCTGCCCGGCGCGAAACGCCGCTTCATGCCCCTGCGCACCGGGCGTGGCGCGGTGGGTGTGGCCGGGATCGACAGCGACAAGCCGGGACTTCTGCTAACGCCGGAAGAGTCCCGCCTTCTTGACGCCTTGTCGGATCAGGCGGCGCTCGCGATCGATCGCGTGAATCTGGCGGCCGAAATCGACCGCGCCCGTCTCGCTGTGGAAACCGACCGCCTGCGCTCGGCATTGCTTACCTCGATTTCGCATGATTTGCGCACGCCGCTCGCCTCGATTCTCGGCTCCGCGACAAGTTTGATAAGCCATGGATGCGAGTTCGATAAAACCATTCAAGCGAGCCTCTTGCGCACCATTCAAGAAGAGGCGGAACGGCTTAACCGGTTCATTGGCAATCTCCTCGACATGACACGGCTGGAGTCAGGGGCGCTTACCCCCCAGAACGGACCCGTCGACCTCTCCGACGTCGTCGGCGCGACCCTCCAAAGAGCCTCCAAGATCCTGCAAAACCACCAAGTCGAAATTGATCTTGAACCCAATTTACCGATGGTCAAGACCGACATGGTGCTGATGGAGCAAGTGCTGTTCAATCTTTTCGACAACGCCGCCAAATACGCGCCGCAAGGTTCGCGCATCGACGTCGAGGCGGCGCGGCAGAATGGTTTTGTGGCCGTTCGCATTCTCGATGAAGGCGACGGAATTCCGGAAGCCGATCTCGAGAGGGTTTTCGACAAGTTCTACCGGGTCCGCCGCGGCGACCGCCAGCGCGCCGGCACGGGCCTCGGACTTGCGATCTGCCGCGGCTTCGTCGAGGCGATGGGAGGCAGGCTTACCGTCGCGAACCGGGCAGCCCGGAAAGGAGCGGTTTTTACGATCACCCTTCCGGCGTCCGGCACGCCGCCGCCGCCCGGGACGCTGCCATGACGCCGCGGGCAGGACCGCTTCGCGTTCTCGTTGTCGACGACGAGCCGGCGATCGTTCGCTTTCTGAGCGCCAGCCTCGAAAGCCAGGGCTACCTCGTCTCGAGCGCGGGCGATGCGCGCACCGCGCTCGACATGGTTCGTCGAGGCGCCGCCGATCTCCTTGTCCTCGACCTCGGTCTTCCGGACATGGATGGACTCGACGTCGTCAAACGCATAAGGGAGACCGGCGCGGCTCTACCGATCATCATTCTTTCGAGCCGGGAAAAGCAAAGCGCCAAGGTCGAAGCGCTCGATCGCGGCGCCGACGATTACGTGACCAAGCCCTTCGGGGTCGATGAGCTCCTGGCGCGCATCCGCGCGGCGCAGCGCCATCGCCTCCAGCAGGAAGGCGAAAAGCCTTTGTTCCATGCCGGCGATCTTGGCGTCGATCTCGTGCGTCGAATCGTGACCGTGCGCGGCAAGGAAATCAAGCTTTCGCCGCGCGAATACGAGGTTTTGCGTCTCATGGTGGCGCATGCGGGCAAGGTCCTGACCCATCGTTTCATGCTGCGGGAGATTTGGGGAAACGACTCGGACGTGCAATATTTGCGCATCTACGTGCGCGCGTTGCGGCAAAAGATCGAGGCGGACGCTGAGCGGCCTTCCCATATTCTCACTGAGACCGGCGTCGGTTATCGGCTGCGCGAGCCGGACTAAATCCCACGACACCCATTCTCGCTTCGCCGAAAAACCGCTAAATCAGCCTCGAAATCCCTGGAGGGGGACTGCCATGGATCTCGCCAGCCTTGTCGATCCGAGC
>JBAUNU010000621.1:0-3062 GCA_049579405.1 Methylocella sp. | reverse complement strand
GGAATGTGCTATCCTCACAGGTCGATTTGGAAGGGGCGCAAGCTAAACAAGGCTACATCAGCCTCTCGGCAAACTGCGAGGTCGGCCAGGGCGGCCTGCAGAAGTTGCTTTACGATCTGGAATCGGGAATGCCGTTTTTGTTTATTGACCAACTCGTGGTACAAATGCCGCAATCGGGCGGCGGAGCAGGCATTGAGACGGAAGCCGCGCGGATGCGCGTGCAAATCGATGTTTCGGGACAATGGCAGTTGACCAAATAAAAGGTGACCAAATGATAAGGCTTTACGCTTGCGTGATCGTGGCAATCGGCGCTTTTTCCGTGAACGAAGCGATCGGCCAGGCGGCCGGCGCGACCCTGCGGGAAAAGGCCGCGGGTCAGACCAGTCCAACCACGCAGCAACCCCCTGCCGCCCCCAAGGATGCAGGTGCGCGACAGCCGCCGCCGGGCGGCAATCCGTTGTGGGGGATTCCAATCAGCGCGCTTGACGCCACCCGGGAACGGCCGATATTTTCGGCGTCCCGGCGGCCACCCATTCCGCCGGTCGTGGCCCAGCGGGTGGTCGCGGCCCCGCCTCCGCCCAAACCAGCCGAACCCGAGCAGCCGCTTCTCACGCTCGTCGGAACGGCGATCGGCGAGCCGAAAAAGGTCGCGATTGTGCTCGACCGCAGCAAAAAAATTCTCGTTCGTCTCCATGTCGGCGAAGCCGTCTCGGGGTGGATCTTGCGCGCGATCGATTCGCGGACGATGACCGTCGAGAAAAATAGCCAGACCGTGACCCTGGCTCTGCCGGCGCCCGGCGCGGTGCTGGCGAATCCGCTGCCTGTGTCGGAGGCTTCGGGGGCCGCCCGCGAGTTTTGAGCCCTGGTAAGGCGAACAAAGCTCACGCTTAGACCCTAGACGCCGCGGCCGCCAACGGTTTGCAATCGCCCTCCCTCCATGGTAGCGACAGCCTAGCGTTTGTTTAAGCGCCGCATTTTCGTACTCCGGATTTCCGTACCCTGTTTGCCAGAAGCGGCGCCGCAGACGCCAATCTCAAGAAACGCTTCAAGCAAGGAGGAACGTTCATGTTAAAAAGCCTACTGTCGGCGGGCGCGATGGCGTGTCTGTGCTCGACGGCCGCTATGGCCACGCCCACGCCCCTGATTACGGTTCCGCCCAGCTGTTCCGCTGGGGGCCTCTCTTCGGCCGATTTCGCGACGTTGAAAGCCAAGCTTGCATTAGCCGTTCAGGCCCCAGGCAACGGAGGCCTCGGCTTCAATATGTGGGCGACCATCGTCGCCCGGGACGGCACGGTTTGCGCCGTCGCCCATTCGGGCAGCTTCCTTAGGGACCAATGGCTGGCCAGCCGGGTGATCTCCGCACAAAAGGCCGCCACGGCGAACAGCCTGAGCTTGGGCGCGGTCACCGGCGCCAGCACCAAGGGACAACTTGCATTGTCCACGGCAAATCTCTACTCGGCCGTGCAGCCCGGGGGCAGCCTCTATGGCTTATCGGATAGCAATCCTGTCGCCGCCGAGGGAGCTTATGGGGATAGGATTGACACCGGCACCGGCGCTTATATAGGCCCTTCCAATACCTTAGCCTATGGCACGCTCACCGATCCGATGGTTGGTCAGGTAATCGGCGGCATAAATGTCTTCGGCGGCGGACTCGCTCTGTACACCAGTAGCGCGAGAGTGGGCGGCGTCGGCGTCAGCGGCGACATGTCCTGCACGGATCACATCGTCGCTTGGCAGCTTCGCCATAATTTGAACCTCGATCTTCTAGCGACGGCGGGCATCAGCGGGCCGGCATCCCTTTTCGCGGGCGACCCGACCCATCCCGACAATATCATTTTCGACATCACGCCTAATATCAACGGAGGCACGGGCATAAGCGCCAGCGGTTTCGGCCACCCGACGTGCCTGAACAACCCAGACCCCTCGAAACTTCCAGCGGTGCAGTAACGCTCGGAGGGACGTTGGTCGCATTGTTGGCGGCCAGAACTGGAATCCTCCAAACAGTGGAACGAGGATTGAAAAGAGGATAACCGCAAGCGGCGAAATCGCAAAGAACGTACAGTAAACATATCTGAGGGGATCCGATACGATCGGCCGGAGCTAATTCAACGGTCCTGTTCGCCATCCGCGTCACGGCGTTTGCGAGAGGTTCCCGGCGAGCCTCGCGGTGTAGCGGGCCATCAGATCGACCTCGAGATTGATTTCGTCGCCGAGGCGCCTTTCGCCCCAGGTCGTGACTCGCAGCGTATGCGGAATGAGCAGCACCGAAAAAATATCCGCTTCGACGCGGTTGACCGTCAGCGACGTGCCATCGAGCGCGACAGAACCTTTTTCCGCGATGAAACGCGCGAGGCCGTGCGGCGCCCTGACATCGATGCGCCGCATTCCGTCAAAATCCTCGATCGCGACGATATTTGCCACGCCGTCCACATGCCCGGTGACCATATGCCCGCCAAGCTCGTCGCCGAGTCTCAAGGCCCGTTCGAGATTGAGTTTTGTGCCCGGCGCCCAATGCCGCGCCGTCGTGCAAGCGAGAGTCTCCGCCGCGACATCGGCCTCGAACCAGCGGCGATTGCCGCTTTCGCCACCCGCGATGACGGTCAGGCATACTCCACCGCAGGCGATCGAAGCGCCGGGCACGATCGTCCCGGCGGGATAGGAGCACGCGATGCGCAGATGGTTTAACTTGGCCCCCGCCTCAACCCGTTCCACCTCGCCGACGTCGCTCACTAGGCCCGTGAACATGAAACCGCTCTTTCGTAACGGGTCAGCCGGTCGGCCCCGATCATTCGTGTTTCCGCGAGGCGATAGCGCTTGGGATCGGCAAGCAGGGCCGCCGTGTCCGCGTGGAGGCCCAAAACGCCGTCCCGGCCGAGAGATTCTGGCGCGGTGATTATAATGACTTCATCGGCGAGCCCCTGCCCTATCAATCCCGCCGCCACGCGCGGGCCGCCCTCGCAAAAGATCCGAGTCAAGCCGCGCGCGGCCAAGAGAATCAGCGCGGCATCAAGATCGACGTGCTCCGCCGCGTCGCGGCGCACATGCGCGACCTCGATACGCGC
>JBAUNU010000620.1:0-2654 GCA_049579405.1 Methylocella sp. | reverse complement strand
GGCGGGATCTGCTGCGCGTTTATCGCCGCCTCGAGGCGCGCGGAGAAATCCGCGGCGGCCGCTTCGTCGCCGGCTTTTCCGGCGAACAGTTCGCCCTGCCCGAAGCGATCGGCATGTTGCGCGAGGTCAGGCGCAAACCCCCTTCGGGTGCTTGGATCTCGCTGTCGGGAGCCGACCCGCTCAACCTTGCCGGTATCCTGACCCCTGGGCCGAGGCTCGCAGCGCTCACCGGCAATCGCTTGCTCTATCGCGATGGACTACCGGTCGCGTTGTTCGCCGGCGGCGTGGTGGATTTTCTCGAAACGCTGGACGCCGGCACCCAATGGCAGGCGCGCAAGGCCTTGCTGCGCGGCCCATCGATGTTTCCTAACGCCAATCTCCGCCAGGGCAGCGACGCCGCGGTGGATGCCGCCTGAATAAACCATAAGTGGCTGACGGGAAGGCAACCGGTTGCGGTTTCCTCGCCGGCCTCGGCCCTTGCCACGAATTCCGCATGAAATGAGTCGCGTGGAAAATCTCAAGTTTTCCGGTGATCCGCCAACAGCCGCCGCGCGTTCGTAAGATTCGGCTGATCGAGCATCTCGCCATTAAGTCCGATGACGCCCGCTTGCGGCGCGGCCTCGAAAGCGGCAACGATCGCACGCGCCTTGGCAATCGATTCGTCAGAGGCCGTAAACATCTCGTTGATGATATCGATCTGGGCCGGGTGGATCGCCATTTTGCCGGCAAAACCATCGCGCTTGGCGGCTTCGCATTCGAGCCGCAATCCCGCCAAATCGCGAAACTTCCCATGCACGGCGTCGAATGCCAGCACGCCCGCGGACGCCGCCGCGAAGAGGGTCAGGCTTCGCGCCAATAGATAAGGAAAACTATAGCCGCCGCCGGCGCCTTTATTCGTTTCGGCGCCGAGACAGGAGGCGAGATCTTCCGCTCCCCAGGTAAGGCCTTCAAGGCGCTGGCTCGCGCCGGCATAAGTGCCCATGTTGAAAATCGACGCCGCCGTCTCGGTGACGATCGCGACGATTCGCGTCGCGCCGTTCGCGAGATCATGCTCAGCTTCCTTGACGGCGAGCATCGCGCCAAGATGCTGGATCGCCGCGCCATTGAGGCACTTTGGCAGAAGGACGCCATCGGGCGGCGCCCGCATGACGGCACCGAGATCGGCCTCTGTCAGGCCTGATTTGAGCCCGTTGACGCGGACGTAAAGACGCGGGCGCGGGCTCCTTTGCACGGCATCGGCGAGGAAGGCGATGGCCTGTTCCCGCGCCTTCTGCTTGGCTTCGGGATCCACCGAATCCTCAAGATCGAGAATGAGGCAATCGGCGCCGCTCGCAATCCCTTTCGCGAGTTTTTTTTCGCTGTCCGCGGGAATGAAAAGCAGCGAGCGCATGCGATACCTTTATTGGTTTAGGCACCCCGCCTTTTCATAAAAGCCTGGCGGCGGCACGCGGCGACGAGCCTCCCCTCCTGCTGATAGGCGCGGTGGAGGAACTCGACAATGCCGGCGTCCGGACGGGATTTCGACAAGCGCTTGCTCACGACCTCGGTCGTGACATGCAAGGTGTCGCCCTCGAATAGGGGCGCCGGAAATTTCACCTCCGTCATCCCAAGGTTGGCAATCGTGGTGCCGAGCGTCAGATCGTTGACGGAAATCCCCACCATGAGGCCAAGGGTGAAGAGGGAATTCATCAACGGCCGCCCCCATTCCGTTTCGGCCGCGCAGAATTGGGCATCGATATGGAGCGGCTGCGGATTGAGCGTCATGTTGGAAAACAGCATATTGTCCATTTGTGTGACGGTCTTTGTCAGCCGGTGCTCGATCAATGCTCCGATGACGAAATCCTCGAAAAAAATGCCGCCGCGCTTGTGTCGCTGGGGGCCTCCTTGCACTTGATCGCACATCCGGTGCTGCCACGCATTGGCGGGTCGGGCGGCGGCGCGCCGCTCGCGTTTAAGTCTTCCTTTACCATGTTAGGGGAAACTGATTTGGGAATATCTTTTTGGGATTCGCAAACCATGGCCGCAAAATTTTTGCAATGGGCGCGGACCGCTTCTCCCTCGGCGCTGGCCGAAGGTGCGGGCGCGCTCGCACGCGCCTATGTTCATGGCGATCTTCCGGGGCCGCAGCGCGAGGAAGCAAGGCTCACCCTGACCGGGCTGCTAGACGATTCCTTGCCGCTCGTTCGCCGCGCCCTTGCCGAGAGCTTCGCCAGCGCCGCCAATGTGCCGCATTATATGGTGCACACTCTTGCCAACGACAGCTCCGATGTTGCCGCGATCGTGCTCGCACGTTCGCCGCTGCTTTCCGACGCGGAACTCGTCGAATGCGCCGCCGCCGCCGATGCCGTCGCGCAATCGGCGATTGCTCTTCGGCCGTGGGTGTCGGCTCAGGTGGCCGCGGCGCTCGCAAGGCCTTGATTTCCCTTGCCGGGAACCCGGGCGCGGAGCTGTTGGAATTTTCCATCCGCCGGATGATCGAGCGCCATGGCCATGACCCAGATCTGCGCGCGGCGCTTCTCGCGCGCCCGAACCTGTCGGCGCCGTTACGTTCGGACCTGGCCGCCGCGGCGGCAAAGGCGCTGTCGGGCATGGTGACGGGGTGCGCGGGGCTGACGCCGGAAAGAGTCCGGTGCCTGACGCGCGAAGCCCGCGAA
>JBAUNU010000619.1:0-16258 GCA_049579405.1 Methylocella sp. | reverse complement strand
CCGCCAGCGCGGTATGACCTTCTCCGCGCCACTCAAGGTAACCTTGCGGCTGATCGTATTCGATGTCGATCCCGACACCGCCGCAAGGTCGGTCAAGGACATCAAGGAGCAGGATGTCTATATGGGAGACATGCCCCTGATGACGATGAACGGCACGTTCATCGTCAACGGAACCGAGAGGGTCATCGTTTCGCAAATGCACCGTTCGCCGGGGGTGTTTTTCGATCACGACAAAGGCAAGAGTCATTCTTCCGGCAAGCTTCTGTTTGCGGCGCGGATCATTCCCTATCGCGGCTCCTGGCTTGATATCGAATTCGACGCCAAGGACATCGTCCATGCCCGCATCGACCGCCGCCGGAAAATTCCGGCGACGTCGATCCTTTATGCCCTCGGGATGGATGGCGAGGAGATTCTCTCGATCTTTTATAGGACGATCACTTTTGCGCGGGATAGGGATGGGTGGCGTCTGGCTTTCGAGCCCGATCGAATGAAAGGCATGAAGGCCGCTCTCGATCTGCGCGACGCTGACACCGGCGAGGTGGTTCTCGAGGCGGGCAAGAAACTCACCGTCCGCACCGCGCGTCTGCTTGCCGAGCGAGGGGTCAAATTCCTGCGTGCGCAGGACGAGGACCTCCACGGGCAATATATCGCCTCCGATCTTTATAACCCGGCGACCGGTGAAATCTTCGCCGAAGCCGGCGAGGAGATCACCGCCAAATCCCTGGCCCTGCTGATCGAGGCCGGTTTCCCTGAGTTGCCGGTGCTGGACATCGATCATGTCAATATCGGTCCCTACATTCGCAACACGCTCGCCGTCGACAAGAACCGCTCGCGCGAGGAAGCGTTGTTCGATATCTACCGTGTCATGCGTCCCGGCGAACCGCCGACGCTTGAAACGGCGGAGGCGATGTTCCATTCGCTGTTTTTCGATGCGGAGCGCTACGATCTCTCGGCGGTCGGCCGGGTCAAGATGAACATGCGCATGGACCTCGACGCGGCGGATACGGTGCGCACGTTACGCAAGGAAGATATCGTCGCGGTCATGCGGGCGCTTGTCGATCTGCGCGACGGACGCGGTGAAATCGACGACATCGACCATCTTGGCAACCGCCGTGTCCGCTCGGTTGGCGAACTCATGGAGAATCAGTACCGGCTGGGCCTCTTGCGGATGGAGAGGGCGATCAAGGAGCGGATGTCCTCCGTCGACATCGATACGGTCATGCCGCAGGATCTGATCAATGCCAAGCCCGCCGCCGCGGCGGTGCGCGAGTTTTTCGGCTCGTCGCAATTGTCGCAGTTCATGGATCAGACCAATCCGTTGTCCGAGATTACCCATAAGCGGCGGCTATCGGCGCTGGGTCCCGGCGGTCTCACCCGCGAGCGGGCGGGTTTCGAGGTGCGCGACGTGCATCCGACCCATTACGGGCGGATTTGCCCGATCGAAACGCCGGAAGGCCCGAATATCGGTCTCATCAATTCGCTGGCGACGTTCGCGCGGGTCAACAAATATGGGTTCATCGAAGCCCCCTACCGGCGCATCAAGGATAGCCGGGTGACCGACGAGGTCGTTTATCTTTCGGCGATGGAGGAAGCCAAATATAATGTCGCGCAGGCGAATGCGCCGGTCGACGCACGGCGGGCGCTGACCGAGGATCTTGTCGTTTGCCGGCGGTCGGGCGACGTCGTCATGGTTCCGCGCGAGCGCGTCGATTTCATGGATGTTTCGCCAAAGCAGATCGTTTCGGTCGCCGCCGCCTTGATCCCATTCCTCGAGAACGACGATGCCAACCGGGCGCTCATGGGCTCCAACATGCAACGTCAGGCCGTGCCGCTCGTCAGATCCGACGCTCCGCTGGTGGGGACCGGCATGGAGTCCGTCGTCGCGCAGGATTCCGGCGCCGCCATCGCGGCGCGGCGGACGGGTTTTGTCGACCAGGTCGACGCGACGCGCATCGTGATCCGGGCAACCGAGGAAACCGACGCCGGCAAGCCCGGGGTCGATATCTACCGGATGATGAAGTTCCAGCGCTCGAACCAGTCGACCTGCATCAATCAGAAGCCGCTGGTGCGGGTCGGCGACTACGTGCGCAACGGCGACATCATTGCCGATGGACCGTCGACCGATCTCGGGGATCTGGCGCTTGGCCGCAATGTCCTCGTCGCCTTCATGCCGTGGAACGGTTATAATTTCGAGGATTCGATCCTTCTCAACGAGCGAATTGTCAAGGACGATGTTTATACCTCGATTCATATCGACGAATTCGAGGTGATGGCGCGCGACACGAAGCTCGGCCCGGAGGAAATCACCCGCGATATTCCGAATGTATCGGAAGAGGTGTTGAAGAATCTCGACGAGGCCGGAATCGTCTACATCGGCGCCGAGGTCCAGGCGGGCGATATATTGATCGGGAAGATCACCCCGAAGGGCGAGAGCCCGATGACTCCGGAAGAAAAGCTTTTGCGCGCGATCTTCGGCGAGAAGGCATCGGACGTCCGCGATACCTCCTTGCGGGTGCCGCCGGGCGTGCAAGGCACGATTGTCGAGGTGCGCGTCTTTAACCGGCATGGTGTCGACAAGGACGAGCGTGCCCAAGCGATCGAACGCGAGGAAATCGAGCGTCTCGCGAAGGACCGCGACGATGAGCTGGCGATCCTCGATCGCAGCGTCTATACGCGTCTCATCGACGTTCTCGTGGACAACAAGGCGATCGCCGGACCGAAGGGATTCAAACGGGATACCAAGCTCACCCGGGAGATCGTCGAGGATTATCCCCGCTCGCAATGGTGGATCTTCGCGATCGACAACGACAAGACGATGGCCGAGCTCGAAGCCATGCGCAGGCAGTATGACGAGGCCAAGAAAGCCCTCGAGAGCCGCTTTCTCGACAAGGTCGAAAAGTTACAGCGCGGCGACGAATTGCCGCCGGGCGTCATGAAGATGGTGAAGGTTTTCGTCGCGGTGAAGCGGAAGATCCAGCCCGGCGACAAGATGGCGGGCCGGCATGGCAACAAGGGTGTCGTTTCGAAGATCGTGCCGCAGGAGGACATGCCCTTCCTCGCCGACGGGCAGCCGGTCGATATCGTCTTGAATCCGCTCGGCGTGCCCTCCCGCATGAATGTCGGGCAGATCCTCGAAACCCATCTCGGCTGGGCCTGCGCCGGTCTTGGCAAGCAGGTCGGCGACACGGTGGATGCTTATTTGCGGGACGGCAACACGAAGCCGTTGCGCAACAAGCTCATCGAAATTTATGAAGCCAAGAGGGAGATCATGGACCTCGGCGATGAGGCCGTGGTCGAACTCGGCGAAAACCTTCGCCGCGGCGTGCCGGTCGCGACGCCGGTCTTCGACGGCGCTCGGGAAAAGGACATCGTCGCAATGCTGGAGCGGGCGGGTCTAGACCGCTCGGGCCAGGTCACTCTCTACGACGGATGCACCGGCGAAGCTTTCGACCGCAAGGTGACCGTCGGCTATATCTACATGCTGAAGCTGCATCACCTCGTCGACGACAAGATCCACGCGCGTTCGATCGGCCCCTATAGTCTCGTCACCCAACAGCCGCTCGGCGGCAAGGCGCAGTTCGGCGGCCAGCGTTTTGGTGAGATGGAGGTTTGGGCGCTCGAGGCTTACGGCGCGGCCTATACGCTGCAGGAGATGCTGACTTTGAAATCCGATGACGTGGCAGGCCGCACCAAGGTTTATGAGTCGATCGTGCGCGGCGACGATGCTTTCGAATCCGGCATTCCCGAAAGCTTCAACGTGCTCGTCAAGGAGATGCGTTCGCTTTGCCTCAATGTCGAACTTAATCAGACAACGAAACTGAAAAGCCTGTTGCCGCCGGCCGAGGCGGCCGAATAGACGCGGGTATTGAAAACCGCCCAGTGGCGTGGGCCGGGCGCGATGTCTTTATTGAATATTCCCGGCAAGCGGCCATGCGGCGGCGCCGCGCGGGCCTAAGCACCAGGAGATGGCGATGAATCAAGAGGTCATGAATCTCTTCAGTCCGGCCGCGCAACCGCAGGCTTTCGATCAGATCCAGATTTCGATCGCGAGTCCAGAGAAGATTCTGTCCTGGTCATTCGGCGAGATTAAAAAGCCGGAGACAATCAATTACCGCACCTTCAAACCCGAACGCGATGGACTTTTCTGCGCCCGGATCTTCGGTCCGATCAAGGACTACGAGTGCTTGTGCGGCAAATACAAGCGGATGAAATATAAGAACGTCATCTGCGAAAAATGCGGCGTTGAGGTAACCTTGTCGCGGGTGCGCCGCGAGCGCATGGGGCATATTTCGCTCGCCGCGCCGGTCGCCCATATCTGGTTTCTGAAATCCTTGCCTTCGCGCATCGGGCTTCTCCTCGACATGACCCTCAAGGACATCGAGCGCATTCTTTATTTCGAATCCTATATCGTCCTCGATCCGGGCTTGACGCCGCTCAAGAACCGCCAGCTTCTCAATGAAGACGATTACCTGCGCGCGCAGGATGAGTATGGCCAGGATTCCTTCACAGCCCTGATTGGCGCCGAAGCGATTCGCGAAATTCTGCGCGGCATGGACCTTCCGAAAATAGCCGAATCGCTCAAGGTCGAGATCGCCGAATCGACGACGGAACTGAAACCCAAGAAGCTCGCCAAGAGGTTGAAGATCATCGAGGCCTTCATCCGTTCGGGCAACAAGCCCGAGTGGATGATCCTTACGGAAGTGCCGGTCCTTCCGCCCGACCTGCGGCCGCTCGTGCCGCTCGACGGCGGCCGCTTCGCGACCTCCGACTTAAACGACCTTTACCGGCGCGTCATCAACCGTAACAATCGCCTGAAACGGCTCATCGAATTGCGCGCGCCAGACATCATCGTGCGCAACGAGAAGCGGATGCTGCAGGAGGCCGTCGATGCTTTATTCGACAATGGCCGGCGCGGCCGGGTCATTACCGGCGCCAACAAACGGCCGCTGAAGTCGCTCGCCGACATGCTGAAGGGCAAGCAAGGCCGTTTCCGGCAAAACCTGCTTGGCAAGCGCGTCGATTATTCCGGCCGCTCGGTCATCGTGGTTGGGCCCGACCTCAAGCTGCACCAATGCGGCCTGCCGAAGAAGATGGCGCTCGAACTCTTCAAGCCCTTCATCTATGCGCGTCTCGACGCGAAGGGCTTATCTGCGACCGTCAAACAGGCGAAGAAGCTGGTCGAAAAAGAGAAACCGGAAGTCTGGGATATTCTCGACGAAGTCATCCGCGAGCATCCGGTCATGCTGAACCGGGCGCCGACGCTGCACCGTCTCGGCATTCAGGCCTTCGAGCCGAAGTTGATCGAGGGCAAGGCCATCCAACTGCATCCGCTGGTTTGCGCCGCGTTCAACGCCGATTTCGATGGCGACCAGATGGCGGCCCACGTCCCGCTCTCGCTCGAGGCGCAACTGGAAGCGCGCGTGTTGATGATGTCGACCAACAATATTTTGCATCCGGCCAATGGCCAGCCGATCATCGTGCCATCTCAGGATATCGTGCTCGGTCTCTATTATGTTTCGTTGATGCGCGATGGCGAACCTGGCCAGGGGATGATGTTCGCCAATATGGGCGAGATCGAACATGCCTTGCATGCCAAGGCGATCAGCCTGCACACGCGGATCAAGGGGCGGGCGGCAACCTTCGACGGCGACGGCCAGCAGGTATCCACGGTTTTCGAAACCACGCCCGGCCGTATGATGCTTGGCCAATTGCTGCCGCACCACGTCAAGATTCCCTTCGATGTCGTGAACCGGCTCATGACCAAGAAGGAAATCTCGAACATGATCGACATCGTCTACCGCAACTGCGGTCAAAAGGAGACAGTCATCTTTTGCGACAAGATCATGGCGCTCGGGTTCCGCGAGGCGTTCAAGGCCGGCATTTCTTTCGGCAAGGATGACATGGTCGTGCCGGAAACCAAGCAGCGCATTATCGCCGAGACAGCCGCGCTCGCGAAGGAATACGAACAGCAGTATAATGACGGATTGATCACGCAAGGCGAAAAATACAACAAGGTCGTCGATGTCTGGATGAAATGCTCGGACAAGCTCGCCGAGGAGATGATGGCGCGCATCTCGACGGTGCAAAAGGACGCGAATGGCCGCGACCTACCGATCAACTCGATCTACATGATGGCGCATTCCGGCGCGCGCGGTTCGCCAACCCAAATCAAGCAGCTCGCCGCGATGCGCGGACTGATGGCGAAGCCATCGGGCGAGATCATCGAAAGCCCGATCATCTCGAACTTCAAGGAAGGGCTGACCGTGCTCGAGTATTTCAACTCGACGCATGGCGCGCGAAAGGGTCTTGCCGACACCGCCTTGAAGACCGCGAATTCGGGTTATCTGACGCGCCGCCTTGTCGATGTGGCGCAGGACTCGATTATCACCATGCTCGATTGCGGATCGCGGAACGGGATTCGCATGCGCGCGATCATCGACGCGGGCCAGATTGTGGCCTCGCTCGCGACCCGAATTCTTGGCCGCACTGCGGCCGAGGTTTTGAAAGAGGCCTCCGGCGCGGTCATCGTCGCCGCCGGCGAAATGGTTCAGGAATGGCATATCGACCGCATCAACGCGGCCGGGATCCAGGAAGTTAAGATCCGGTCCGTCTTGACCTGCGAAGCCAAGAACGGCGTTTGCGGCAAGTGCTACGGCCGCGATCTCGCGCGCGGGACGCCGGTCAATATGGGCGAGGCCGTCGGGGTCATCGCCGCCCAGTCGATCGGCGAGCCGGGCACGCAGCTCACGATGCGCACCTTCCATATCGGCGGCGCGGCGCAAATCGCCGATCAATCCTTCATCGAATCCAATTTCGATGGAGTCGTGAAGCTCCGCAATCGCCATCTCGCCCGCAATAGCGAGGGCGACCTGATGGTCATGGCGCGCAATGTGGCAATCGTCGTCGAGGGCCCGGATGGAGCGGAACGCGCGGTCCACAGAATCCAATATGGCGCCAGGCTCAAAGTCGACGATGGCGACAAGGTCAAGCGCGGCCAGCGCATTGCCGAGTGGGATCCCTATACAAGGCCGATTCTGACCGAGATCGCCGGGACTGTCGGCTTCGAGGATCTGGTCGAAGGTGCCTCGATGACGGAAACCATCGACGAGGCTACTGGTATCGCCAAGCGTCTGGTCATGGACTGGCGGCTCAATCAGCGCTCCGCGACATTGAAGCCCGCCATCGTGATCAAATCCCAGGACGGCAAGATCGGCAAGCTGCACCGCGGCGGCGATGCGCGTTATGCGCTGCCGGTGGATTCGATCATCGGGGTTGACCCAGGCGCGCCGGTCAAGGCTGGCGACATCGTTGCGCGTATCTCGATGGACTCGGCGAAGACGCGTGACATCACCGGCGGTCTACCGCGAGTCGCCGAACTGTTCGAGGCGCGGCGGCCGAAGGATCACGCGATTATCGCCGAGGCCTCCGGCACCGTGCAATTCGGCCGCGACTACAAGAACAAGACGCGGGTTTCGATCGTTCCGAACGAAGCGGACGCCGAGCCAATCGAATATCTGATCCCAAAAGGCAAACACATCCATCTCCAGGATGGCGACGTCGTCGAAAAGGGCGATTACATCGTCGATGGAAATCCGGCGCCGCATGACATTTTGGCGATCAAGGGCGTCGAGGAACTTGCCGCCTATCTCGTCAACGAGATTCAGGAAGTCTATCGGTTGCAAGGGGTCAGCATCAACGACAAACATATCGAGGTGATTGTCCGGCAGATGCTGCAGAAGGTCGATATCGTCGAGCCCGGCGGCACCGGGTTTTTGCCTGGCGAGCAGGTCGATCAAGTCGAACTCGACGAGGCCAACGCGGCGGCGATCGAGGCGGGGGAAAAGCCGGCCTCGGGAACTCCGGTTCTCCTCGGGATCACCAAGGCGTCGTTGCAGACGCGCTCATTCATCTCGGCCGCTTCCTTCCAGGAGACGACCCGGGTGTTGACCGAGGCGGCCGTCAATGGCAAAACCGATAGCTTGGAAGGCTTGAAGGAGAACGTCATCGTCGGCCGGCTCATTCCAGCCGGTACCGGTGCCGCGATGGCCAAACTCCGGCGTGTCGCGAACATCCGGGACGAAATGATTATCGCTCAAAAAGGGGAAAGCGCGGCAGCATCCAGGACAACTCCCTTGCTCGCCCAGCCGGATGTGCCGGCGGGAGAATAGGCCGCCCGTTAGGCGCTCTTTTCGCCTCGAGATCGTCAATCTCGATGTTGTTTTCGTCGACCGCAAGCCCAGCGGCGGGGGGCGGCGGCTTCTGGTGCCCATCGGACCCCGGCGTCTCCTGAGCGCCAGGGCAAATACGCCAAGCTTTGCGCTTCGGCCGCGCCCGCAATCCCATGCCACGAATTTTGACTGAGCCGACAACTAATGTTTTGTCCATCCTGCGGCTATAAGATAGTGGATGGCAGGCCGGCCTTTCCCGTGCCTAGCGTCCGGCCTTGCGACGGTTGCGCGGGCATTGCCTTTTCCGCACGTTAACAAGCGGCCGGCGATCTATGATCCCGGCGATGCCTCGACGGATTGGGGGGACGACCGTGTCAGGGATGACCTCGCGAACAACCGGCCCCGAGGATGGCCGCACGCTTTTGCCGGAGCGGCTCGTCAGCGGTTACGAAGCCTTCCTTAGCGGGCGTTTCACGCGCGACCAAGACCGTTTCCGTCATTTGGCCGAGGCCGGACAAAAACCCCGGATCATGCTGATCGGATGCTGCGACTCGCGCGTATCGCCGGAGTTCATCTTCGATGCGGAACCGGGAGAGCTCCTTATTGTGCGCAACGTAGCCAATCTCGTGCCTCCCTACGCGCCGGGCATGGATTTGCACGGCACCTCCGCGGCGCTTGAATTCGGAGTGATGGGCTTGGGCGTCGAACATATCGTGGTCATGGGACATGCGGGCTGCGGCGGGGTGCGCGCCTTCGCTCGCGGCGAAGCCGACGCCGGCCATGAGCCGCTTTCGCCGGGCGATTTCCTTGGCAAGTGGATCAGCCTAATCCATCCCGCGGCGGCGCGAATCGCGCCTGCTTGCCCGCCGCGCGACGAATACATCGAGCGTCTCGCCCTGGCTTCGATCGTCCAAGGTCTTGCCAATTTGCGTAGCTTTCCTTGGATTGCCGGCCGGGAACAGCAAGGCAAGCTGGGCCTTCACGGAGCTTATTTCGGCATCTCCACGGGCACGTTGCTCGCGCTCGACGGGGTTAGCGGCCGCTTCGAACTCGTTGCGGCCGGGGCCCATCGCGCCGCCTTCGCCAGGCCGGGCACATAGGGTTAGCCCCAATCGAACATGATCGGACCATGCTCCGCGGGAGCAGACCGCTCTTTTTTATTTAAGGAAAGCTGTTGGTTTTTGTCTTGTCCTGAGGGTGCGACGAGCGGCCGCCTTTGCGGCCGGCTTCCGAAGCGAGTTGGCGGTTTTGCGAAAAACTGCGCTTTTCATCGGGAACGCTTCGACCCCCCTTGCGTGCGATTTCGCGTTGTTTCTCCACATCCATGGACGCAAACCCGCGATTCGGGGTGCTAACATTATTTCGCATGGTCCTGCCTCTGATCAGGTTGTGCCCGGCTAACCGTTAAGTCAGACAACGGTTCCACAACTTCCAAAGCCACCGCCGCGCGGGTTTGCCGCTTCGCCGCCGGAGCGGCTCTTTGCACCGTTTGGGCGCGATGGAGCGAATGCCGAAAATTGGCCGGCGCGATTGCGCCTTGGTCGCGGCCGGGAGGCCTGCCCGGCGAAGACATCGAGGCCTTGACTTGGCTACAGGCGCGGCGAAACCGGGAGGCACAGGCACCCGTGGCGGCCTGACGATTTTTCAAAAGGGCTTACGCTTGTCCCGGCAAGGCGGCCGTCGCGGCGGCCACACAAATCCGCCCGTCTAACGGCACCGGTCATGAAATCCGGCAAAGCAAAAAAAAGCCCCAGCGCCGATGCCAGGGCCCTTGCACCAAATTAGTCCTGCCTTCAGGCCACCAAATTAGTCCTGCCTTCAGGCTGCGTGAAGGTTACCCGCCGCGGACTTGCCGGTTCGTTTGTCGGCAATGACTTCGTAGCTGATTTTCTGGCCTTCCTGCAGATTGCGCAATCCTGATTGTTCCACGGCGCTGATGTGGACGAACACGTCCTTGCCGCCGTCGTCTGGCTGTATGAAGCCGTATCCTTTGTCCGGATTAAACCACTTCACGGTTCCCGTAGTCATAGAGGCTATCCTTAGAGTCGTAGAGAAACGAGGCGCCCATCACCGCGGACGCCGATTTGCATCGATGTTTTGAGGAGGAGGTCGTCAGCAGACGCAAAAATGCGAGGCCAAGCCGTCGGCAAAAACACGACACGCTGCAATGTATGTTCTTACGACGAGCAAAACAAGGGGGTGCCGTTGGTTTTTAGAGTAAGTTGTGGCAAAGTGGAGCGGCTCACCGGACAAAACCGCATCCAAGGGACGCGTCAAACCCGCTTGGCGGCCAAATTTTGCTCAAAGCCGCTCGATCCGCGCAAGGGTAAACAGCCCGAAAGGCGGCAGTTTGCGGCGTTCCACGAGACGGACGGAAGGCGTGGAATCGATCCAATCGCCGACAATCGACCACGCGAATTCCGGCTGCCAGCCGAGCTCGGCGCTGCACTTGGCGAGGGCCGATTCAATCCAGGCCATCGGGCCTTGGCCGCTGCCGACATGATTGACGAGGATGATCTCGCCGCCGGGCTTCACGACGCGGGCCAGCTCATGGAGACTGGCGTGCGGCTTGGGCACAACCGTCAGAACGTAGGGCGCGACCACCGCGTCGAAATGGGCGTCTGGGAAAGCGAGGCGCGCCGCGTCCATGACGAGGAGGCCGTCGACATTACCTAAAGCCTCGGCACGTACCCGCCATTGGGCACGCCGCAGCATGGGCTCGGAAAGATCGATGCCGGTCAATCTCGTCCGCCGGTCGAACATGGGCAATTCGAGGCCGGTGCCGACGCCGACATCGAGCACATGCCCGCCAAGGCGGTCGGCGGCCGCTGCCGCGGCTTTGCGTCCCGGCCGCAGGACGAGCTCGAAGACGAGATCGTAAACCGGCGCCCAGCGAGCGTAGGATTTCTTGACATGCTTATTGTCGAGAACCGCCGGATCGCCGGTGTGCCCTGGCGCGGCGTCCAAGACAGGGGCGTCAAAGATATCGTCTTGCACGAGCGCTAACCTCCACGTTTTCGCCGGTGCGATTCGACCTCATGGATCTCCGCTCCGGTCCCTCGTTCTTGTGCTTCCACTCTCGCACGGGAGGCGGCCGGTTTCCCGCTCAGAGCGGCAACGGCTCAACCAGCGCGTAGTTGTTTTCCGCCGCCGCCGGACAAGCCGGTTCCGCCGAGATAACGAAACCGCCACCCAAGACCCGCGCGCGCGGCCGGTCCGACGCGTAAAAGACGCAGGCTTGGCCAGGCGAGACGGCATCCTCGGCGGCGGCGAATTCGACGGCGGCCTCGGTGGGACCGATGCAAAGAAGGGCCTGAACCGGAGGCCTGGACGAGCGGATCTGCACGTAGAGTTCTTCACCCTTGGCGTGATCATCGAGCGTGCCGGGCCCGATCCAGTTGAGCGCGCGAAGACGGACCCGGCGGGTCGCCAACGCTTCGCGCGGCCCGACGATGACGCGGGCCCGCGCGGCATCTAGTTTGATGACAAATAGCGGCGCGCCGGTGCCGAAGCCGCCAAGCCCCAGGCCACGCCTTTGGCCGACCGTGTAATGGATGATGCCCGGGTGGCGTCCGAGCACCCGGCCGTCGATATGCACAATCTCGCCCGGCAGCGCCGCGCCAGGCGTCAAGCGTTCGATGAGATCGCTATATCGGCCGGTTGGCACGAAACAAATGTCTTGACTGTCGGCTTTATCCGCAACCAGCAGGCCGAACCGGCGGGCGAGGGCGCGGACTTGCGTTTTTTCCATATTGCCGAGTGGAAACCGCAACAATTGGAGTTGCGCCTTGGTGGTCGCGAAAAGGAAATAGCTCTGATCGCGGGAAAGATCGTGCGCGCGATGGAGCGCGCGATGGCCAGAGCCATCGAGCCGGGACGACACGTAATGGCCGGTCGCCAAGGCGTCGGCGCCGAGGTCTTGCGCCGTTTCAAGGAGATCGGCGAATTTGATTTCGCTGTTGCACGCGACACAAGGTATGGGCGTTTGCCCCGCCGCATAACTTTGCGCGAACGGCGAGATGACCTTGCGCCGGAACCTCTCCTCGTAGTCAAGCACATAGTGCGGGATGCCCAGGCGGGCGGCGGCAAGACGCGCATCATGAATGTCCTGTCCGGCGCAACAAGATCCCTTTCTGTGAACCGCCGCGCCGTGGTCGTAAAGCTGCAGCGTCACGCCGATGACTTCGTAGCCTTGCTCCTTGAGCAGTGCGGCCACGACCGAGGAGTCCACCCCGCCCGACATCGCGACGACCACCCGCGTTTGCGCGGCGGGCTTATCGAACCCGAGGCTATTGGGATTTTCAACCCCTCCCGGCGCGCGATTTTCGTTCATGACCAATCGCCCATCGTTCCAATAATTGGCCCGCAAGTGCGCATTTGCCGCGTACCGGGGTGGCCAGTACTCCGGTTCCTCAGGTCAGGCGTCGCTGAGCGACTCTCAGCGGCCAATCGGGCAAACACAAGCGCGAAACCTGGCGGTTGCTCTGTCGCCACGAGCACGAACCTGGATTGCGCGGAATTTAATACCTCCCTTATCCCAAATGCAAATTCACATGCCTCTCGGTAGGGTCGGTCTTTCTTTACCTTGTAATGGCCGCGCTTACCCGTCATCGGCTCGACAGCTTCCCAATAGGCTCGCGGTCCTCGACCGTGCCGGTCAAGATATCTACCCTGAGTTTGGCGAGCTGACTTGTGTCGCGGGGGGCCTTTGGGGTTCTTAAACATTGGCCAGCGCGGGCTGCTGGCGCGTCCTGTAATCCTTGTGGACACCGCAAACTACGCAGGTGAAGCGGGTATATGCAAAATTGCCATGTTCCCCCTCGCAAGTCGCATTCCAGCAGCTTGCACAATAACGACGAGTTTCCCGCTTGCGCCTGAACGTGTCCTCGCAGATTCTGCAAGGCACCCACTCGCCAGCATCGATAAGGTCCTTGTCTGTCATGGCGACGATCGTACCACGGCTGCAAAACAAATTCCACATCGTCAACCTGGCCAAATTTCAGACCGACCCGCTAGCTGGCTCTTGTCCTCCCAAGCCCGGCGCTAGTCTGCTTCCTTAACGTTATGCAAATCAATCGTCTCACTTAGAGACATAAAGCGCCCAACATCGCGGTCGCGCCAAATAATAAAGTGCTTTGGACTGGAGTTTCATTAACAAAAGCGCAGCTTTGGTTTAGCCAAATCTTAAAACACCGCGGCTACTTTGGCTGGCAATAAGTCAGTCTGGTATGCGAGTTTCACATGGCCGAACCAACCCGTCTCAGGGCGAAATATGTCATCGGGCCCGACGGCAGTCCCTTGACCGTCGCGGATCTGCCGCCTTCCACGACCAAGCGCTGGGTGATCCGGCGCAAGGCGGAAGTCGTGGCGGCGGTGCGCGGCGGCCTGTTGTCGCTGGACGAGGCGTGCAGCCGCTATACATTGACCGTCGATGAATTTCTGTCCTGGCAATTGTCGATCGACCAATATGGCCTTGCCGGACTGCGCACGACCCGCATTCAACAATATAGGACCTGATCGCGGCGCCATCTGTCCTCCGCCCGGCGGTGGCACGTCTCCAATTCTTGGCAATGAGGGGTCCATAAAGCCAAACTCAATAATGATCCGGCGCGTCTTCCGCCTCATCGTCTGGCAGCTTGTGGCGCGTGATAAGCGGCACCTGAGCCCCCGAGAAAAGAAGAATCAGAATAAAAATTCCTGGGAACTTAAAGGCGACCCAGGCGTCGTTCGATTGCGTGCGCCAAATGATCTCGTTCAGAAGCGCAAGTGCGAAAAAGAAGCCTCCCCAACGCAAGGTGAGGAGCCGCCAGCCGCGCTCGGTCAAGGCCATGGCATTGTCGAAAATGACCGGCAGAACCGGCTTGTTCATCGCGAGGCCGCCGATGAGCGCTACCCCGAAGCCGGCATAGAGTACGGTCGGCTTCATCTTGACGAAGGTGGCATCCTGCAAATAAAGAGTGAGCCCGCCGAAAACGAGCACCAGCGCCGCGGTCATCAGCGGCACGGCCGGCAGCCGCCGCGTCGAAACAAAGGAGACGGCGAGGGCCACGGCGACCGCCACCATTAAGACGAGGGTGGCGGTGAAGAGCGCGGCGTTTGGACCGCTCAGGATTGGCGGCGGCAGGAAAGGCGCGACGGCGGGCTCGAAAAATTTTGGCCGCGCGTTCGCGAAAAAGAACAGGATTAATGGCCCCATTTCCACGCCGAATTTGAGCCATGGCGATCCCCGTTTGCCTCGTTTCTGCGTGGCGGGGCGGGCCTGCATTTCGTTCATTCCGTTTGACCTTTCCGGTTTTTTTGCCGCGAAAGTTTAGCCCAAATCTTAATCTTCCAATCCAGCTATGGCGCGGGCAAAATCGCGGGCCTCGAAAGTTTCGAGGTCGGTCACGCCTTCGCCGACCCCGATGAAATGCACGGGAAGGTGGAATTTCTCCGCGATCGCAACGAGAATGCCGCCGCGCGCGGTTCCGTCGAGCTTGGTCATCACAAGACCGGTAACGCCGGCGACGCGTCCGAAAATCTCAACCTGTTTGATCGCGTTTTGGCCGACCGTCGCATCGAGGACGAGAAGCACCGCGTGCGGCGCGCCGGGATCGACCTTTTTCATGACGCGTATGATTTTTTTAAGTTCGGCCATGAGCTCGGCCCGGTTTTGCAGGCGACCGGCGGTGTCCATCAGCATCACTCCGGCGCCACGCTCACGCGCCGTCTTGATCGCCTCGAAAGCCACGGCCGAGGCATCGCCGCCTTGTTTGCCGGCAATGACTGGACATGGAATGCGCTCGCCCCAAATGCGCAATTGCTCGATCGCGGCGGCGCGGAACGTGTCGCCAGCGGCAAGCAGAACGCTATTCCCGTCGCTTGAAAATCGCGCGGCGAGCTTACCAATGGTCGTTGTTTTGCCCGATCCGTTTACCCCGGCCACGAGAATGACGAAAGGTTGCTTGCCGGTATCGATCTCCAGCGGCCGGGCATAAGGGGTAAGCGCGCGCTCGATTTCCGCTGCGAGGACCGCCTTGACCTCTGCGACGCCGACATCCTTGCCATAGCGGGCGTGGCCGATGGCTTTCGCGATCCTGGCCGCGGTCGCGACGCCGAGATCGGCGCGGATCAGCACGTCTTCCAAATCGTCGAGCATCGAAGCGTCGAGTTTGCGCTTGGTGAGGATCGCCGCGAGGCCTTCCCCGATCGAACCTGACGAGCGCGACAGGCCATCGCGCAGCCGTGTCCACCAGCCCCCCTTTTGTCCGGCAAGGGGAGGCCCCCCGGGAGCCCTTTCGCGCGCGGTGAGTTCTGGCTCGAGAGCTTCGTCTTGCCCCAGAGCGGAAAGGTCAGGCGCCAAAACTTCATCTTCCGCGGGAGCCTCGGGAGCCGTTTGCGCGGGATGAGCGGGGACTTCCTCGCCGCCGCCCGGCGCCCCGTGAGGCGGAGGCGGTGGCGTTTGCCTCCGCCGCGACTGCAATCGAAAGGCGGCGCGGATCGTTGTGCCCACGATCCCCCAACTGCCGGTGCCCAGAAGGAACGCGGCGGCGAGTTCGATTGCCCTCTCCTGCTGCAGCACAAAGGCGATAAATTGATTCCACATGAACCGTGCTCCCATGGCCTTCCGTCCGGCAGAACGAGCTTAACGGCGTTCTAGGATTCTCCATCAACTCCATAGGGCACCCGGTCTCAGAGCACGCGGCGTCCGCCCTAAACCGCGCCAACCTGAAGCTTGAAGGGATACATGGCCCGCTTCGACGTATAACAGCTGGGAAATAGCGGCGGATTTGATCGAACCGCAAGCTATCCCTGGAATGGAGATGTGACGAGCCCCGGCGTCACTTTCAACATCAGCGCGCGTTTTTCGATTGCCCCGAAAGTCGCCCGGTCCGCGCCGGAGAGCCAGATCTGCCCGCCCAGGGTTTCGAGCGCTTCAAAGAGCGCGTCGCGCCGGACCGGATCGAAATGGGCGGCGATCTCGTCGAGGAGGACGAGCGGCGTCAATCCGCTTATTGCCGCAACGAGCCTGGCGTGCGCCACAACCAGTCCGGCGAGGAGCGCCTTTTGTTCACCCGTCGAGGCCTGCGCCGCCGGCACTTGTTTCGGGC
>JBAUNU010000618.1:0-1543 GCA_049579405.1 Methylocella sp. | reverse complement strand
TATGGCGTCTATCAGGGCGCGCGCGAAGGTTTTGCAGAACGGTATCTGGCCATGCTTGCGGCGGGCGGCACGAAACATCATTCCGAATTACTCGCGCCGTTCGGGCTCGACGCGCGCGATCCTGTCTTTTGGCAGATCGGGCTGAACATGATCGAGGGAATGATCGCCGATCTCGAAGGCCTGGAAGCGACAGCGTGACGCGCCCGGGACCGCGTTACCGCACAAAACCCAAAATATCCTTCACGCACGCCATGTTCTTGGCCGCGATCGCGCGTGCCCGCCCTGCCCCATCGGCGAGAACGCCGTCGATAAAGGCCGGGTCGTTCTTCAGGCGTTTCATCTCGGCGCCGATCGGGCCGAGTTTGGCCACCGCGAGATCGGCAAGCGCCGATTTGAAAGCCGAGAAATTACCGCCGCCGAAGGTCTTCAAGACATCTTCTTTCGTCTCGTCGTTGAGCGCGGCAAAAATCCCGACGAGATTTTCGGCTTCAGGCCGCTGCTTGAGGCCTTCGATTTCGAAGGGGAGCGCTTCGGGGTCGGTCTTCGCCTTGCGGACTTTTTGGGCGATCGTGTCCGCATCGTCGGAAAGATTGATCCGCGAATAGCCGGAAGGGTCCGACTTCGACATTTTCTTGGAGCCGTCGCGCAAGCTCATCACCCGCGTTCCTGGCCCCTGGATCAGCGGCTCGGGCAACGGGAAGAACGCATCGCCATGACCTAGCGCTGCGATCGGGGCGGCAAAATCGAGATTGAATTTTTGGGCGATATCGCGGGCGAGTTCGAGATGTTGCTTTTGGTCCTCGCCGACCGGGACATGGGTCGCGCGATAGGCAAGAATATCGGCGGCCATCAGGCAAGGATAGGCATAAAGCCCGACCGAGGCGTTCTCGCGGTCCTTGCCGGCTTTCTCTTTGAATTGCGTCATGCGATTGAGCCAGCCGAGGCGCGCCACGCAATTGAACACCCAGGCGAGCTCGGCATGCTCGCCAACCTGGCTCTGGTTGAACACGATATGCTTTTTGGGATCGATGCCGCAGGCGATGAAGGCCGCCGTCACTTCCCGGATGCTCGCCTTCAATTCGTCCGGCTTTTGCGGCAGCGTGATCGCGTGAAGATCGACGACGCAATAAATGCAGGCATGGGTTTTCTGTAACTCGACGAATTTCGCGATCGCGCCGAGATAATTTCCAAGATGCAGATTCCCCGTCGGCTGCACGCCGGAAAAAACCCGTTCGACGAACTTTGCCATTCGGGCGGACGCTCCTGACGGTTGCTTGTGATCAACACAACCTAGTCCATAATTCGTGATTGTCCGATTCTTGATGAGAACTTAAACCTAACCGATTTCATGGGTTTGCCCAATCGAGAACCGAACCCAATCGAGAACCGAACTGATCTACTGTTTCGGTCTCGAAGCCGGCGGCAGAGCTGCCAATATCCGCTCAGCTTGCGGTGCGGAAAGCTCAAATCCTGCCGAGCAAAACCAGTATCAACACGATAACTAATATGAAGCCGAGGCCACCGCCACCGTAGTAGCCGGTCC
>JBAUNU010000617.1:0-12580 GCA_049579405.1 Methylocella sp. | reverse complement strand
GGTCAGGCCGCGGGCGGTCACGTAGAGCGTGACGTGCCAGGAATGATTGAGCCAGGGCGTCTGCGACAGCCGGATCTTGCCCACGATCTGCGTCCACAGATGAAGCGTCGTGCAGGTCTCCCGCCAGACCGGATACGGCAGGTCCGGCCATGATCCTCGATCTTTACCTCGCTGCGTCATGTCACCCTCCATGGAGACGAGCCATTGTTTAGTTGTCCCGCGTATTCTATTCCCGGTAGAATAACGGGTAACCGTCGTTGGGGGCATGGCCGGCACGGAGCCCAACCTCGACGTCAGGAGGAACCTTGATGCTTGGCCGCAATAACTCCCTTGGTTGGAGACTCGCCATTGCCGCGCTGAGCTTCAATGCTCGCTGCGGCGCTGCCAGCGCCCAAGGCGCCTCACCGCCGCCGGCGGTCGCGGTGACCCCGGTGGTGAGCCGACAGGTGACGGAGACAGGGGATTTCATCGGCCGTGTGACGGCGATCGACAAGGTCGACATTGTCGCGCGGGTCCCCGGATTCATCGAGGAACGCTATTTCACCGAAGGGCAGCAGGTCAAGACCGGCGACCTCCTGTTCCGCATCGAACAAGCGACCTATAAGGCGGCGGTCGAGCAACAGCGCGCCAATCTCGCCAAGGCAAAGGCAACAGAGGTCAATGCGGCTTTGCAACTGGGGCGCGCCCAGACTCTTGTCCCCAGGCAGGTCACCCCGCAAGCCACGCTCGACCAGCGGGCGGCCGACGAGGCGGCAGCGCAGGCCAACGTGTTGGCGGCGCAGGCGATGCTCGACCAGGCGGAAATCAATCTCGGTTACACGGAAATCCGTTCACCGATCGATGGACGGATCGGGATTGCCATTTTCACCGTGGGCAACCTGGTCGACCCGTCGTCCGGGAAACTTGCGACGATCGTCAGGCAAGACCCCATCTATGTCATCTTTCAGGCGAGCGAGCGCGATGTAATCAGCTACAAGCGCAGGCTCGCCGAATCGGCCGCCAAGAGCCCGCACGTCACCGTTCACATCCAGCTGCCCAACGGCAGCACCTATCCGCATCCCGGCCTCACCAACTTGCTCGACATCCAAGTCGACACCACCACGGACACTGTCGCGGTGCGGGCGCAAGTGCCGAACCCCGAGGGTCTTCTGATCCCCGGCGGAGTCGTCGGCGTCATCGTGGAACGGGGCGCGCCGCGATCTGCGCTGATGGTTCCACAATCCGCGGTCCTGCTCGATCAGGCCGGCCGCTATGTCCTGGTGGTCGACGAGGCAAAGAAGGTAGAGCTGCGACACGTGACGACCGGCGTCGAGCAAGGTAGAGACGTTGTCGTGACGGACGGTCTCAAGGAGGGAGAATTGGTGATTGTCGAGGGCATACAGAAGGTGCATCCCGGTCAAATCGTGACGGCGAGCGGCGTGCCGGGAAACTGAGGCAATGTTTTCCAGCATCTTCATCGACCGGCCGCGGCTTGCCTTCGTCATCGCCATCGTCATCACGCTGGCCGGCCTTATTGCCATCACGGTGATCCCGATCGCGCAGTTCCCGGATATCGTGCCGCCGCAGGTCACGCTGTCCGCGACCTACCCCGGCGCCGATGCCGAAGTGGTCGAGGCCACGGTGGCGCAACCGATCGAGGAGCAGGTCAATGGCATCGACAACGCGCTCTATTATCAGTCCGACAGCGGGTCCGACGGCAGCTACACCCTCAATGTGACCTTCGCGCTGGGCACCAATCCGGACATCAACACCGTCAACGTGCAGAACCGGGCCAGTCTCGCCACGCCGCAGCTTCCCCAGGAGGTGTCGCGCAATGGCCTGAGCATCCTGAAGAAATCCGCCGCTCTGCTGCAGGTCATAAACATCTACTCGCCGAAGAGCACCTACGATGCCATTTATCTGAGCAACTACGCGACCATCAACATCATCGATCCACTGGCCAGGATCAATGGCGTCGGTCAGGCGAGTCTCTTCGGACCGCTCGACTATTCGTTGCGAATCTGGCTCGACCCCCACCGGCTGACCGAGCTCAATCTGACGCCGAACGACGTCATCTCGGCGGTGCAGAGCCAGAATATTCAGGCGGCCCTCGGCCGGGTCGGCGCGGCGCCTATCACGAACGAGCAGCAGTTCCAGATCACCATCAAGACCAAGGGCCGGCTGTCGCGCCCGGAGGAATTCGCCGCCATCGTTCTGCGCACAAATCCCGGCGGTTCGATTGTGCGGGTGAAAGACGTCGCTCGCGTCGAGATGGGCGCAAAATCGCAGGACCGCCATAGCCGCTTCAATGGCGCACCAACGGCCGCTATCGGCATCTACCAGACGCCGGGGTCCAATGCCGTCGATGTGACCCGTCGTGTTCGTGAAACCATGAGTACCCTGGCGACGCGCTTCCCCAATGATCTCGCCTACACCGTGTTCTTCGACACCACGGTCTTCGTCACCGCGACGATCGACGAGGTCATTCGCACGCTGGCCGAGGCAATCATCCTCGTGGCTCTGGTGGTGTTCTTGTTCCTCGGCAAGTTGAGGACGGCACTGATCCCGCTGGTTGCCGTGCCGGTGTCGATCGTCGGCACGTTCGCCGTGATGCTGGCCATCGGCTATTCGGCCAACACCGTCTCCCTGCTGGCGCTCGTGCTCGCCATCGGCATCGTGGTTGATGACGCCATCGTCGTCGTCGAGAACGTCGAGCGGGTGATCGATGAGGAACCTAAGCTGTCCGTGCCGGAGGCCTGCAAGAAAGCCATGGCCGAGATTACCGGCCCGATCCTCGCCATCACCCTCGTCTTGTTGTCGGTGTTCGTTCCCGTCGCCTTCATCCCCGGCATCAGCGGCCAGCTTTTCCGTCAGTTCGCGGTGGCAGTCTCGGTATCGATGCTGATCTCGGCCCTTAATGCCCTGACCTTGAGTCCGGCGCTTTGCGCGGTGCTCTTGAAGCGCGGCCAGACAAGCCGCGGCCCGATGCGCTATGTCCTGGGTGCGATCGACAGGGTCCGGGACGGCTATGTGGCGGTGGTGCGCCGGCTGGTGCGCGTGGCGATCGTCGGCGTCGCGGTCGTGGCCGGCGTCCTGGCGGCATCGGTGTGGCTGTTCAGCAAGATCCCGCAGAGCTTTCTGCCGGAAGAGGACCAGGGTGCGATCTTCGCCGCCCTGCGGCTTCCAGAAGGCGCCTCGATCAACCGCACCGAGGCGGTGGTCAAAGAGGTCGAAGACATCGCGACGCCGATCCCGGGCGTCGAAGGCGTGTTGTCGGTGGTCGGGCTGAATTTCATCGACTACATCGCATCGTCGAATCAGGCCTTTTTTGTCATCCGGCTCAAGCCCTACGAGGCGCGCACCGATCCGGCGCAGAGCGCCGGCGCGATCATAGCGCATCTGCGGCCCCGGATGGCGGCCATCAAGGGCGCCATCGCGTTCCCGTTCAACCTCCCGCCCATTCTCGGCCTGGGCAGCACCGGCGGTTTCCAATACGTGCTGGAGGCGCTGCAGGGCCAATCGCCTTCCGACCTCGCGGCGGCGCTCCGTGGCCTGCTCGTGGCGGCCAATGGGCAGCCCGAGGTCGCGGGCGTATTTAGCACCTTTGCTGCTGATACGCCCCAGATCTATCTCGATATCGACCGCGACAAGGCTCAGATCCTCGGGGTCAAGATCACCGATATCTTCAATGCCTTACAATCGACGCTGGGCAGCTACTACATCAACGACTTCAATGTGTTCGGCCGCACATGGCAGGTCAACGTCCAGGCCGACACGCCATTTCGCGATAAAGTGGACGACATCTACCGGATCTATGTGCGCAACGCCCAAGGGGCGATGGTCCCGATCCGCGCCCTGGCCGAGGCAAAGCTCGTGCAAGGACCACAAACGGTGGTGCGTTACAACGGATTCCGCGCCGCGATCGTGAACGGCGCGCCGAAGCCCGGCTACAGTTCCGGCCAGGCGCTCGCCGCGATGGAGCGCATCTCCGCCGCAACCCTGCCGGCG
The DNA here is from genome assembly GCA_049579405.1 of Methylocella sp. Classification (GTDB taxonomy): domain Bacteria; phylum Pseudomonadota; class Alphaproteobacteria; order Rhizobiales; family Beijerinckiaceae; genus Methylocapsa. The sequence continues at coordinate 8,593 of JBAUNU010000617.1, read as the reverse complement.
GGCTACAGCTTCGAATGGACGGGAACCGCGCTCCAGGAAAAGGCGGCCAGCGGACGCACGGCCATCGTGCTCGGATTCGCCGTTCTCTTCGCTTATCTGTTTCTCGTCGCGCTTTACGAGAGCTGGAACATTCCGGTTCCCGCTTTGCTGTCGGTCAGCGTCGGGGTACTCGGCGCCATCTTCGCGGTGATGCTGGCTGGACTGAGCTTCGACGTTTATGCGCAGATTGGACTCGTCGTGCTGATCGCGCTTGCCGCAAAGAACGGCATTCTGATCGTTGCGTTTGCGGTGGAGCAGCGGCGGCTCGGCAAGGCCATCGATGCTAGCGCCATTGAAGCGGCGGGCCTCAGATTCCGGCCGGTGATGATGACCAGTTTCGCGTTCATCCTTGGGCTATTGCCCCTGGTAATCGCGCGGGGGGCCGGGGCCATCACGCGACAAGCGGTGGGCACGCCGGTGTTCGGCGGCATGATCGCAGCCTCCGTCTTCGGGATTTTCGTTATTCCGCTGCTCTACATGACCGCGGAAAGCCTGCGTCAGCGGACGCGACGCTAGAAAGCGAAGTGATTTCAGTCCTACCCTAAGTTCCGATTCCCCAAAGTGTGCCACGGATAGGGTTCGCGTCTCCTCGCAGGTTCTAAGCTTGCTCCTGCGCCATCATGGAGGCACGTATTCTGGCGGCGGTAATTGGACTCGCAAACATTGCTCGTGGCTGGCGGATCAATGCTTCGACCATCCGGCTCGACTCGTGGGGCCTGTCGCTGGCTCCATATGGACGCGACGCCATCTGTGGATGCTGTTTGATTTTTCAGGTCTGCTTGCTGCCCTTGTTCTCGCACCGAGACAGGCTGCAGCCCCAAACCCGGCAACGGCGCTCCCCGCTTGCAAGGAACGCCTCGGTCGTCGGGGCGGATTATGGCTGGCGCCAGCGGGGTATCTGGGGTAAGACCATTTCCTCTGACGAGACATATCATTATGCGTCTTCTCAACATCGAATCCTCTCCTCGTGGTCTCAAGTCTGCCTCCATCGCCGTCAGCAACGCTTTTATCGAAGCGTACCGCCAAGTCTGCCCAGAGGTCTTGGTTGACACCTTGAACGTGTGGGACGAAAAGCTGCCGGATTTTGACCAAGAAGCCATTGGGGCGAAGTACAAAGGGGTAAACAAGGAACCGATGGACCCAGCTGAGAGTGCCGTCTGGGACAAGATCCAAGAGCTGGCGGCACGTTTTCAACGGTCCGACCGAATCGTCCTCGGAGTACCTATGTGGAACTTCGCCTACCCTTACAAGCTCAAGCAATTGATTGATCTGACCTGTCAGCGGACCATGCTCTTTACCTATGACGGCAAGGAGTACGGCCCTTTGCTGAAAACCCCGCGTGCCTTCGTGGTCTATGCGCGGGGCGGGACGTACGCGGAAGACTCGCCAACGCCCGCTTCCTGGTTCGACCATCAAAAAGGATACATTGATTTCTGGCTGAAGTTTATCGGGGTCAAGGAGGTCCGTACGCTGGTGGTGGAAGGCACGACGTGGGGCGGGAGAGAGAAGGGGGAAGAGAGCATCGCGCGTGGCAAGAAGAAAGCAGCGAAATTGGCGGCGGACTTCTAGGCTTACCGACCTTGATGTGGGTCGTTTGCGGTTTTACCATAAATGGGTTGCCATTACGCATCTGTTGGACCAACGCTTGCTAGGTCTGTAGAATCAAGAGCCGTTGCACGGCAGCGAAACAGCTCCGGATCACCCGATGGGAGCACGAGCGCACGCTCGAGCCGGAAAATGCCGCGGCCAGTCACAGATTGCCCATCGGCTGGTAATCCAACATTTTCTTGATGCGCTCGAGGAGGCCATCGCGCACATTGCGATAGGCATCGAGCACCCGCTCCCGGGAGCCTTCGACGGCGGTTGGATCCAACGTCGGCCAATAAATAACCTCGGTGGCAAGGGTGCGGGTGAATTCGAGCGCCTTGTGATGGGCCTCGGGGGAAAGGGTGGCGATGACGTCGAAACACGCGTCTTCGAGATCCTCGAATGTGTGGGGGCGATGTTTGGTGATGTCGATGCCGATTTCTTCCATCGCGGCGATGGCGAATCCATCGCTTTCGCCGCGCCTTATCCCGGCCGACGCGAAATAAACTTCTTTTCCGAAAAAATGCCTTCCGAGCGCCTCCGCCATCGGCGAGCGTACCGTATTCCGCGTACAGGCGAACAGCACGGCTTGCGGGCGGTTTTTTACAAAGGGCTTCATCCCGGCGGCGCCCCGGCGTCTCGCCCCGCCGGCATCGGCGCTCAGCCTTTCCAATGCAACGCGGCGACGAGCGTGAAAATCCGCCGTGCCGTGTCGTGGTCGCACTCTAGCTTGCCCTTGAGCCGTTCCATGAGAAGGTCGGCCGCCTCATTGTGAAGCGCGCGGCGTCCCATGTCGATCGCTTCGATTTGCCTCGGCATCGCGGTTCGAATTGCCGCGTAATAGCTTTCGCAAATCATAAAATAATCCTTGAGAAGGCCACGGAACGGAGTCAGCGAGAGAATATGGATGACGAGCGGCGCGCCATCTCCGTCAACGACCTCCAACGCGAGCTTTGCGTCCTGCAAGGCGATCTTCAGTCCGTAGGGGCCGGCATCGCGGCCTGGCAGGGCAAAGCTGTTTTCGTCGATAAGATCGTAGATCGCGATTTGACGCTCGTGTTCCTGGTCGGCCGCGCCACGGCCGATCGAAGCCTCGTCGAGGGTCACGGAAACGAGGCGGTTGCGCTGGTTTTGGTCGTCTCTGCCCGTCATGCAAGATGATCGATACGCAGCGCCACCGAGCGGGCGTGGGCATCCAGTCCCTCGGCGCGGCCGAGTGTGATCGCCGCCGGGCCGAGCTTGGCGAGACTGTCGGCGTTGCACTTCAAAATCGAGGTTCTCTTCAGGAAATCGAGAACGCTCAAGCCAGAGGAAAACCGCGCCGAGCGCGCGGTCGGCAACACATGGTTCGTGCCGCCGACATAGTCGCCGATGGCCTCGGGCGTGTAAGCTCCTAGAAAAATAGCACCCGCATTGCGGATCCGTTGGCCGAGCGCCTCGGCGTTCGTGGTCATGATCTCGATGTGCTCCGGAGCAAGCCGGTCGGCGAGCGCGATGCTTTGCTCGAGATCGGCGACAATGATGATCGCGCCGAAATCACGCCAGCTTGCCGCCGCGATTTTTTCGCGCGGAAGAGTGGCCAATTGGTCCTCGACCGCGGCCTCGACGGAACTCGCGAGGCTCGCGTCATCGGTGATCATAATCGACTGCACGTCGGTATCGTGCTCGGCCTGCGCGAGGAGATCGGCGGCGATCCATTCGGGATCCGCGCCATCGCCGGCAATGATCAAGACCTCGGTAGGCCCGGCGATCATGTCGATGCCGACGGTGCCGAAAACCCTCCGCTTGGCCGCGGCCACATAAGCGTTGCCGGGACCGACGATCTTGGCAACGGGGGCGATCGTCTGAGTTCCATAAGCCAGCGCGGCGATCGCTTGCGCTCCCCCAACGCGGTAAATTTCATCGACGCCGGCGAGCTTGGCCGCCGCCAAAACAAGCGGATTGATCCGTCCCTCTGGCGCCGGGACGGCCATGACGATGCGGCTAACGCCGGCAACCTTGGCCGGCACCGCGTTCATCAAAACCGAAGACGGGTAGCTCGCGGTGCCGCCCGGAACATAGAGCCCTACAGCGTCGATCGGAAGCCAGCGCCAGCCGAGTTCGACGCCGAGCGGGTCGGTAAAGCGAAGATCTTGCGGGAGTTGCCGCTCATGAAAACCAATGATCCGGGCATGTGCCAAGCGCAGCGCATCGAGCGCCGCGGGGGGACAGTGCTCGAACGCCGCATCGATGTCGGCCCCGCCCACCCGCAAACCCAGCTTTTCCAGATCGACGCGATCGAATTTCCTCGAATAGTCGATTAGCGCGGCGTCGCCATGCGCGACGACGTCGGCGATGATCGTCTGGACTGCTTGGTCGACGTCCTCTGCGGCTTCGCGTTTCATTGCGAGAAGCGCGTTAAACGAGGCAGCAAAATCCGGGCTCCGCGTATCGAGCCGCAAGGGCATGAAACCGCCTCCGTCGCGGGCGCAAAACGATGCTCGCTGTTGTTCGTCTTTCCGAAGGGCCGCCGGCGCCCAGCCCAGCCATATACGAATCTATGCTCCGCGGCCACGCGCTTGTTCCGGCATCCGTGCAAAGCGGATGGAAGTGTCCTGCTTCGAACACCAATGCCGCCACCAACATTGGGCCGCGGGCGGCGGGAGTAACCGCGCCACAAATGCCACAGCTGGAAAATCCAGTCCGCCGGAACCTTGACTCCGCGTTACCCCGATTGATAACATCCGGTTCGTCTGTTACGATGACGCCAACGGTAGAGGAAAACGTTGCGGCGCAGGATTAGAGCGGCCTTCCCAGTATTTCTGCTGGCGATCCTGGTGCAAGTATTTGCAGCCGGATGGGGCGGCCTTGCCATGCAGGCCGGTGCTTCCGGCTCGACGGCGCATTGTTCTATCATGGCCAATGGCGCGGCCAGCGAGCAACAAACGCCGCCCGGGCAGCAGCATCACGACCACAAGTGCTGCCTCTTCTGTCACCTCCCGCTCGCCGTGGATCCCGCTCCCATGGCGACGGCTATTACCGCGCCCGCGCCTCTTACGCGATACGTTGCGTGGACCGTTGACCCGGCGCTTGTACTACCGGCGCACGCGGACAAACACGCGCGAGCGCGCGCGCCGCCTTCCATCTCCTGACCGAAGTCTCTTTTCCTTTCGGCTAACCGGCCACAAGGCCCGTATTAGGAGTATTTCCCGTGTTTCAATCCTACTCGCAGGGCGCCAGCGCGCTTGCGCTTGCGATTGCCTTTAATTCCCGAAATGTCCCGCCAGGAGAGACCCAGCAGGGACCTGTCCAGGAGCTTCCCACCGCCGAGGTGACCGCGACTGGCCAAGCCGTGCAAGCCTCCGCACCCCCGGAGCAACCCGCGCCCGGCGTGCTAAACCCGCGCGAGCGGCGCATTTTCGAGGCGCGGCGGCTTGCCGATGAACCGATGACGCTCGAGGCGCTGTCCGGCGAGTTCGGTATTTCGAGGGAGCGGGTGCGCCAGATCGAGGTTCGCGCCGTCGAAAAAATGCAGTCCGCCGGAACTTTGCCGCCCCGGCATGGCGGCTGATCGCGCCCCGTTGTCTATTACGGTGAGGTGAACAGGGGAGGAAAACGTTGCGGCGCCGGTTTAAATCGGTCTTTCCAGTATTTTTGCTGGCGCTCCTGGTGCAAGTTTTCGCACCGGGGTGGTGCTGCCTTGGCATGCGGGCCGATGCTTCCGGCTTGATGCCAGGGTGTTCCATGATGGCCGGTGGCGCGGCCAGCCAGCAACAGACGCCGCCCGGCCAGCCCCATCACGCCGATCATCAGTGCTGTTTCTGCTGCCACCTCCCGCACGCCGTCGATCCGGCTTCCACGGCGGCGGCCTTTGCCGTGCCCGCGCCTCTTACGCGATATGTTGCGTGGACATTCGATCCCACGTTCGTTCCATCGGCGCCTGCGAGCAAACACGCGCGAGCCCGCGCGCCGCCCTCCTACTCCTGACCGAAGTCTCGTTTCCTTTCGGCTAACCGGCCACAAGGCCGCTATCAGGAGTCTTTTCCCATGTTTTCGATCCCACACGCAGGGCGCCAGCGCGCTTGCGCTTGCCGTTGCCCTTGTTTCCCTCAGCGCCCCGCCAGGAAAGGCCCAGGAGGGGCCGGGACAGGAACTTCCTCCCGCCGAAAGCGGTGGCGCCATCGCCCTGCGGACGGTCGAGGTCACAGCCCCCGAGGAAGGCGAGGCTCCTGGAAGCAGCCAGGGCGGCGCCGGATTAGGTGGCCGGTTCACAGGCTATACCGTCGATCTCAACACCCCAGCCATGGCGACGAAGGACAACATCCTCATTCTCCAAACGCCAGCAAACGTCCAGGTCGTGCCGCGCCAGGTCATGGATGATCAACAGGACATTTCCGTCCGGGATGCGATCGTTGGCTATGTCAGCAGCGTGCAGCCGCCCAGCACCACGCCCGACAGCAGCAACTTTTACGATGGCTTCAACATAAGGGGGATCGACAATGTCAACATCATCCGGAATGACTTGAGGGTTTGGGAAATCACCGGCATCGAAACCGCCAATCTGCAATCGATCGAAATTCTAAAAGGCCCAGCGGCGTTCCTCTTCGGCCGGCTGGAGCCGGGCGGTATCGTCAATCTCGTGGTTAAGCAGCCACTCGACGTACCTTATTACTCAGTCCAGGAGCAGACCGACTCCTTTGGGTTGACGCGCACGACGGTCGATGCCACCGGCCCTATGACGGATGATAAAACCTGGCTCTACCGCGTCGATCTCGACTATACCCACAGCGCCTCCTTTACCGATTTCGTCACGACCCAAAACGCCTTCATTGGCCCGACGATCACCTATCATCCGATCGAGCAATTCCGGTTCAACCTCGAGGCGGAATATCAGAACACGATTTTCGTCGATACTGCGAACGGCTTTCCGGCCGTTGGCACGGGGCCCGCACCCCTCCCGATCAGCCGCTATCTCGAGGATACGTCGATCCTTACATCGGCCGCCTACTGGGAACGATTCCCGTCGGCGGCGTCATGCAGATCGTGCGAAAAATCCATAGCCTGCAATATTTCGGCTTTTGGGCGAGCTGCCTGGTCGAGATCGCGGCGGGCTGGGCCATCGTTCTCGCGCTTTCGGGAATTTTTCTCTGGTGGCCGCGCGGCCGGAGCGGCGGCGTCGTGTCCATTCGCGCGACGCCAAAATACCGCACGTTCTGGCGGGATCTTCACGCCGTGACCGGGCTTTTCGCGAGCAGCGTGATTGTCTTTTTGGCGGTGACCGGGATGCCCTGGTCGATGGTCTGGGGCAACTATGTCCAGGACTGGACCACGGCGGCGGGACTCGGCAAGCCAAAACCTCCGGCCGAAGTCGTGCCGAGCTGGCAGCTCGCGGGCGGCAAGACCGGGCACGAAGGCCATATGCATGACGGCGCGGCGCCGGCGGCAAACCTGCCGTGGGCGCTGGAAAAGGCGGCGCCACCCGAATCCACGCCTGCCGCACGGCCGTCCATCCCCCTCGATCAGGCGCTTGCGGCCTTTGCCGCCATCGGCCTCGAAAGGCCGTATGACATCGCCCTGCCGCAGGGTCCGAAAGGCGCCTTCACGGCGACCACTCATCCCCCGCGCGTCGAGGAGACGCGGACGGTCTATCTCGACCAATTTAGCGGCAAGGTTTTGGGCGATGTGGGCTTTGCGCAATACGGGCCGGCCGCCAAGGCGATCGAATGGGGCGTGCATCATGGGCAGGAATACGGCCCGGTCAACCGGTACGTCATGCTGGCCGGCTGCATCGCGATCGTCTTGCTCGTGGTTTCCGCGCCGGTCATGTGGTGGAAGCGGCGGCCAAAAGGCTCGTTTGGCATGCCCCCGGCGGCCGGCAACCGGCGCGCCGCGCTCACCGTCCTGGGGATCATGGCGATCGCCGGAGTGCTCTATCCATTGGTCGGTCTTTCGATGCTTGCCGGGCTCGTTGTCGAAAGGCTGTATGAATTGACGAGGCGCGCATCCGCGCGGCGCGTGCCGCAATGACTCGTTTCCATCGGCGCATGCCGGGGAAACGCCCGCGCCCTGGGACTCGCTCCGCCGCGTATGCAAAAAATGTACATTAAATAGGGGAGTTCTTCGGGTATGTTTCGACAATGCTCGGAGATTCAACGCGGCCGACGTATATGACGGGAACAGCCATTAGTCAGTTTCAGATTCCCAACGTTGTGGGCCAGACGCCGCTGGGAGATTTCGGCGGCACTACGTTTAATTCGGTGAAATTCAACGAAACCGAATACGATAGTTATGTTTCCCAACCAAATTCCACCGTTCATGACCCCATGTGATTTCGTGATATTAGGTAACTGGGGTCCAAAATGCACCACAGACCATCGTCATCCTCGGCGTGCTGATCTCGCTTGTCAGAATAATCGCAACGTAACTTACTAATTCGCGCGCGAGCTTGCAAAATTCCCCGCCGCGATACGGCTTCGCACGGTCCCTCCCGCAAGGTGAGTTCCAAGGCCGCAATGACCCGCATCGAAAATGACACGATTTTTGCCATTGCCTCCGGCGCGGGCCGCAGCGCGATCGCCGTCCTGCGCCTGTCGGGGCTGGCAACGCGGACCATTGTCAAGAGTCTTGCCGAAAAGCTCCCCGAACCCCGCGCGGCCGCCCTTAAAACTTTCCGCGATCCCGCCACCGGCGAAGCCATCGACAAGGGGTTTGTGATTTTCTTTCCCGCGCCAAAAACTTACACGGGCGAGGACTATGCCGAATTCCATGTCCATGGCGGCCGCGCGGTCATGGCAGCCATGGTCAAGGCCATCGGCGGCATCGCGGGCACCCGCCCAGCGGAGCCAGGAGAGTTCACCCGCCGCGCACTTTTGAACGGCAAGATGGATCTGGCTGCGGTCGAAGGGCTCGCCGATCTCATCGACGCGGAAACCGACTGGCAGCGCCGCGCCGCCTTGCGCCAGAGCGAAGGCGTGCTCGGGCGTCAGAC
>JBAUNU010000616.1:0-4424 GCA_049579405.1 Methylocella sp. | reverse complement strand
CCCCTGGCCCCGCGCCTCGGGGTGGCCACGCCGGCCGGCAAGCTGCCTGGAGAGTCCGTTCCCGGCTTCATGGCTATGACGCCCGCCCATGGCGATTCGTTTGCAGGACCAACGCGGGAAGCTCCGCCTGAGCCGCAGGATGGCGCGGCCCCCGCGCCCAGCGAAGCCAGACCCGTGCCACCGGATGCCAGCGGCGTGACGCCTGGAGAGTCCGGTCAAATAGCCGCGCCTTCGCTGCCTCCGGTCAACGCGGCGCTTAAAGCCGCGCTTGAGGCGCGTTCCGATTTGCCAGACCTTCCACGCCACAGGGAGCGCGAGGCGATCGCCGCTTTTTACGCCATGCGCGATTTCGCGCCGCTCTGGTTTAGCGGCGGCACGGCCAACGCCGAGGTTGCCCCGGCGACCGAACGGCTGAAACACGCCGCCGACGATGGGCTCGACGTTAAAGGATTTCCGCAAGCCTTCTCGCCCGTCACCGACGAGGAAATCGCCGCCGCCGATATAGCCCTTAGCGATGCGGTCGTGGCCTACGGCCGCCAGGCGAGCGGCAGCCGGGTCGATCCGCACGTGATTTCGCGCTTGATCGGAGTGGAACCGGAAGTCGCCGATCCCGCCGTCATATTGGCGCGTGTCGCCACCGCCGGGGAAAACGCGGGCGAAGAATTGCGCCGGTTCAATCCGCCGCAAAAGGCCTACGAAGCGCTGCGCGATAAGCTTCTGCAATTGCGCCGGGGACGCCGCGTGGCCGGGCGCGATGCCGCGATTCCCTCTGGCCCCGTTCTGCGCCCCGGCATGCGCGATCCGCGCGTGCCCCTCATTCGCGCGAGGCTCAGCCTCGACGACGCGGCCGCGGCTGTAGATCTTGCCTACGACGCGAGGATCGCGGCGGCGGTCGCCGATTTCCAGAAGGCCAATGGTCTGCCGGCCTCGGGCAATTTGACGGCGCGGACCGTCGCGGCCCTGTCTGGGGGCCAGACCTCACGTCTCGAAGCCGAAATCATCGCCAATATGGAACGCTGGCGCTGGATGCCGCGCGACATGGGCGAGACGCATATCGAAGTGAATATTCCCGATTACGAAGCCGTCGTCATCGAAAAAGGCGCGGTGATCGAGCGCAACCGCGTCGTCGTCGGCAAGGAACAAACCCCGACGCCGGTGTTTTCCGACACGATGAAATTTCTGATCGTCAATCCCGCGTGGAATGTGCCGCAATCGATCATCCGCAACGAGATGCTCCCGCGCCTTGCCTCCGATCCCGATTATCTCCACCGGCTCGGCTACGAGGTTTTCTCACGCGCGGGCCATCTCGTCGTGCGCCAGCCGCCCGGCGAGCGCAATGCGCTGGGGCGGATCAAATTCGTGTTTCCCAACGATTTTGCCGTCTACATGCACGATACGCCCTTGCGCAAGCTGTTCGCCTCGGCAAAGCGGGCCTTCAGTCATGGCTGCGTGCGTGTCGATGACCCGTTCCGCTTCGCCGAAACCGTGCTCGGTAATGGCTGGAGCGAGCAGCGGATCAAGAAATTGATTGGCGGCAAAGAACGCTATGTCTATCTGCCAAAACCCCTGCCCGTCTATCTCGAATATTTCACCACCTTCGTGGACGAATCGGGCGAGCTCCAATTGCGCGACGATGTCTATGGGTATTCGCGCCGGGTGAAGGCGGCGCTGGGCTTGCAGGGCTAGAAGAGCCCAGAGCATGGTTTAAAAGCCTCCGCCCTGCATGCGCCGCCCGGCGTCCCGTTTTCATTTCGACCGCATCGGCGACGCGTTGGTAACGTTTCCAAATCCCTTACCCCCGTCGTAGATCAGGCCGAAGTTCCGCGCTGGATTTTGACGAGGAGATCGCCTCCTTGAAAAAGTTTCATGTTTCACAAGCCGCCCGGCGAACGAGCGCGCCGGCAAAAAGGATTTGCGTTGCGTCCGCCGTGTTTCTGGCCGCGCTCTTGTGGGTGTTGCCTTCGCGGGCGCAGACTTCGCTTGACGAAGCCTACCATGTCATCGCGTCAAAAACTTTCGTCGATCTCACCCATCCGTTTGGCCCGGACACGCCGGTCTGGTCAGGCTTCGGGCAAGCGCGGATGAGCCCCGCCATCGACCCCAGGACCCGCAAACCCTATACGATCGAGAAGGATGGTTTCCGCGCGACCTATTACGAGATGGCCGGTCAATATGGCACCCATGTTGATCCGCCTGCGCATTTTGCGAAAGACGGAATCACGATGGACAAAATCCCGCTCGCGGAGATGATTTTGCCGCTCGTGGTTTTCGACGCGACGCCTTATCTTGGCCTCGACCCGAACCACGCGTTTTCGCTCGAGGATCTCCGCAGTTGGTAGGAGCAAAACGGCCGCGTGCCGGGCGGGGCCTTCGCGGCGCTCCGAACCGATATGTCCAAGGAGTTCGAGAAGGACCCCGAAAAATTCATGCGCGCGCCATTTCCGGGCTGGTCGCTGGAGGCCGTAAAATTCCTCGTCGAAGAGCGCGGGATCACGGCGATCGGGCATGAATCCCTGGACGCCGATCCGACCGAAAAAATGGAAACCGAAACCTATCTCTTGACGAGCGGCCATTATCAGATCGAGGTCATGGCCAATCTCGACAAGGTGCCCGCCAAGGGGGCCTTGATTGTGGTGAGCTGGCCGAAGGTCAAGGACGGTCTCGGTTTTCCCGCGCGGGCCTTCGCGATTCTGCCGTGAGGGGAAGGGAAAATTCCGTTGTCTGCAGCTTGTACATGGTGTTCACTCAAGCTTATTTTTTAGGGCTTTTTCGCCGGGGAGGGCGCCATGGCGGAAATTGTTGTCAGGCTTTTGGCCGGTGATGACGAGGAGAAATCGTTTTTCTTGTCGCGGGAATTCGCGTCCGATGTCGCGCGTTTGGACGGCGTGGCGTCTCGTGCGCCGCGAGCCGCCGCTGCTGAGCCTGGCAAAAGGGGCGATCCGATCACCCTGGGAGCCATCATCATTGCCGCTGTTTCCGGCGGCGGGGCTCTCACGGCGTTGGTGGGGACCATCGGCTCCTATCTTTCCCGCGACCGCCGGAACGAAGTGGAAATCCAAACCCGCGATGGCCGCAAGGTCCGCATCTCCTCCCAGGCGTTCAATCATAAGCAAATGGAGGAGCTGCTACGGCAATCCCTTGCCGCGACGGGGGATTGACTCATGCGCAAGGTCGCCTTTCTGGTCGGCAACGATACATTTCCGAGGGACCCTTCGATACCGCCCTTGCGCTTTACGCAAAACGACGCGCGGGAGCTCGCGGAGGTTCTGGAAGACCCGGAAACCTGCGGTTTCGAAACGAGAGTTTACTTAAACCGGCCCTCGCAAGAGGTTCTGACCGATCTCGAGCAAGTTTCCGGAGACCTTGGGCAGGACGACACACTGCTTTTCTACTACTCGGGCCATGGCAAGTTGCGCGGCAACGAATTGTGTCTCGTCTCGAACGAATCAATCACGACAAGCTTAGGGGCAACATCGATCCGGACCCGGCTAGTGCTGGAGTATCTTCAAGGAAGCCTCGCGCGGCGGCGGATACTTATTCTCGATTGTTGTCATTCCGGAGCAATTGCGAGCTTTTACAAAACGGTTGATAGCAAAAGCGCGCTCGATGGGCTCGCGGATTCCTTCGGCAGCTACATCCTGACTGGCTCGACGGCGATCCAGCTCGCCGAAGAGCGGGAGAAGGAGGGCCACGGTGTTTTCACTAAAGCATTGATCGATTGCCTGCGGGAGGGAGAGAAGGAGCGGATAACGATTAACGATTTGTACGAGTATGCTCACTTGCGGCTCAAAATTTCCGCACGGCAAACGCCGCTTTTTTGGGCACTACAGCAAGAGGGTACGCCTGTAGAAATCGGCAATTACCACGCAAGGCACGAACGAGAACGACGGGAAGCCCTCAATCAACTTATAGCCACCGCCCGCATCCGATTTCACGCTCTTCAAGCAAATGGAGTTTTGACCCAAGGACAAGCCGATTCGATTTTGCGCCTTTTGGAGTGTGACGAAGCAATTCTTTTTCCATATGACCAGGCGATACGCGACAATGTCGTTCGTTATCTCAAAGGGGAAGTCGATTTCGCAAGCGTTTTTGCAAGGGTGCGCCAGATTGATGATCACCCCCCGCCTCACGAGCCTGAACCGCTGGGGCTGGTTGGAGCCGTTGCGCCGCGGGCGCCACCAATCGCAACCCGGCCCGAGCCGCCGATCATCTACCCGCTCGTTACGCCGAGCGCGCTCGAAGCGCTGCCAGGAACCAGCGGAGGTGGCGAGTTGCCGGAGGCAAAGATACCCATATTGTCTCTGTGGCCAACAAAAGCGTTTTTCATACCAGCCGTATTTGCGATCGGAGTCGTGATTCTTGCTGTGTATTTCTTTTTCGCTCCTGGCAATATGGGCGTGCCCTCCGAGAACAAAGAGAAACAG
>JBAUNU010000615.1:0-2121 GCA_049579405.1 Methylocella sp. | reverse complement strand
GCTGACCGCCGGCATTATCCTCGCGATCATGGTGCTTCCTATCGTAAGTTCGATCTCCCGCGATGTCTTCGAAACGGTTCCCGCCGTCCTAAAAGAAGCAGCCTATGGCGTCGGTTGCACGACCTGGGAAGTGGTTCGATCGGTCGTGATCCCCTACACGCGCGTCGGCCTTATCGGCGCCGTCATGCTGGGCCTCGGCCGGGCGCTCGGCGAGACCATGGCGGTGACTTTCGTGATCGGCAACGCGCATAAAATCTCCCCTTCCCTGCTTTCGCCAGGCACGACCATCTCGGCCACGATCGCCAATGAATTCACCGAAGCGGTCGGCGATCTCTACACCTCCGCGCTGATCGAGCTCGGCCTGATCCTTTTCGTCCTCACCTTTTTTATTCTCGCGGTATCGCGGTATTTGTTGATGCGGCTGCACCAGCGAGAGGGGCAGTAAGGCATGGCAATCTATGACACGCGCCGGCGGCGCGCCAAGTTCTACATCGGTCTTTGTTACGTCGCCGTGGCCATTGGCCTCGGGTGGCTGGCGATCATCCTCGCGACGCTCTTGTTTGAAGGCTTTCGCGGTATTTCGCCCGCTGTTTTCACCCAAATGACGCCGCCGCCTGGCTCCGACGGCGGGCTGTTGAACGCGATCACCGGCAGCCTGATCATGACCTTTCTCGGCGTCGCCCTCGGCACACCGCTCGGCATGCTGGCGGGCACTTACATGGCCGAATACGGCCGCCATTCCAAGCTCACGATTGTCGTGCGTTTCATCAACGATATTTTGCTGAGCGCGCCGTCGATCGTGATCGGTCTCTTTGTTTACGAGGTCATGGTCGTGAGAATGGGCCATTTCTCCGCCCTCGCCGGGGCCGTGTCGCTTGCCGTCATCGTCGTTCCGGTCGTCGTGCGCACGACCGAGGACATGCTGCTCCTGGTGCCAGACCCCTTGCGCGAAGCGGCGAGCGCGCTCGGACTGCCGCGCGCCATTGTCATCGGCAAGGTCGCCTATCGCGCGGCCCGCGCGGGTCTCATCACCGGGGTTCTTCTCGCCATCGCGCGCATCAGCGGCGAAACCGCGCCCCTGCTGTTTACCGCGCTGAATAATCAGTTTTTCAGCACGAATTTGAACGCGCCCATGTCGAGCCTGCCCGCTGTCATCTTCCAGTTCGCACTCAGTCCCTACAAGGAATGGCAGCAGCTTGCTTGGACCGGGGCCCTCCTCGTAACCTTGGCCGTTCTTGTGCTTTCCATTACCGCGCGCGTGCTCCAAATGGGGAGGCCCGGGAAATGAGTGGGATGAACGATGTACCGAACCTCAAGCAAGGCCAGGTCGCGGAGGAAGCCTCGACAGCAGGCGCACCCACGTTGCCGAACCTCAAGCCGAAAGTCTCGATTCGAGATCTCAAATTTTACTATGGCGATTCACTTGCCTTAAAGAGCGTCAGCGTTCCCCTTTATGCGCATAAGGTGACGGCCTTTATTGGGCCGTCCGGCTGCGGAAAATCGACGCTTCTGCGGGTGTTGAATCGAATGTACGATCTCTATCCCAATCAAAGGGCCGAGGGAGAAGTGATTCTCGACGGCGTCAATATCCTGCAGCCGGAGCAAGACCTCAATCTTTTGCGTGCCCGTGTCGGCATGGTGTTTCAAAAGCCGACTCCCTTTCCAATGTCGATCCACGACAATGTCGCGTTCGGCATCAAACTCTACCAAAGGCTCTCGAAGGCGGAGCTTCGCGATCGCGTCGAGGCCGCGTTGATGCAAGCCGCTCTTTGGGACGAGGTGAAGGACAACTTGAATGCTTCGGGCCTGTCGCTTTCGGGCGGTCAGCAGCAGCGCCTTTGCATCGCGCGCACCGTGGCCCTCCAGCCGGAAGTAATTCTCCTTGACGAACCTTGCTCGGCGCTCGACCCAATCTCGACCGCGAAGATCGAGGAAACGATCGACGAACTAACGGAAAACTACACCATCGCGATTGTGACTCACAACATGCAGCAGGCTGCGCGCGTCTCGGAACATACCGCGTTCATGTATCTTGGCGAACTCATCGAGTTTGGCGTCACCGCGCAAATCTTCACGTCACCGGAAAAGAAGCAGACACAAAATTATATTACCGGGCGGTTC
>JBAUNU010000614.1:0-3927 GCA_049579405.1 Methylocella sp. | reverse complement strand
CAACAAGCTCCATCCACTCATTTTCTTGTCTAGCGCTTCAATTTTTATTTTGAAATCGCCCATTTCCGTAAGCCCAAACATCAAAAATAAGAAAACTACAAGAGCGAATCCAATGAAATAGTTTAGTTGCACTGCGGCGGCCCGAAAAACGCCAATAAACCATGACGAATCGAAGCTATTTGATAAGTCAAGTGTAAAAATCTCTTGTCCATCAAGCCATTGATTCACTCGCATATACAGAGATTGGAAGCGTGCAGCGTTAGCAACTGCCCAGTGACCAACGTCACTAATACTCCAGACAATCGCAAACACAAGTATCAAGATGACGAGGAGTGTGAAGAGAATGGTGAGAGTGAGCGCAATAGGCTTCCCCATCCTGACCTCGACGGCCTTCTGGAAAGGCCAGACAAGAGCCATGGCGAATAGCATAAACGCGACCGGCTCAAACAGGACTCGACCAAAATAAAGAGCGGCGGACACAAGAACCACAGCGAAAAGGGCAGGAACGATTTGATCCCGTCTGGCGCCAGTTACAACTGCTTCCTCACTGCTCATTTTCCTGTCCACCGCCTTTCGATCTCAAGGCGTGAGCGAGGTTGCGCGACAGGATGCCCCCGTCTGAGCGCAATAGGCGCGTGTGAGTTTACACCACAATGCCCTTGTCCGCATCGCGTTCTTTGCAATGGAACCACGACATACGACGTCGCTCAAGATAACGAAATAGCTCCTGTAAATTGTTTTGAGTGTCAAGGCCGGCATCCCAAGGCCATGGCCAAGCTATGAACGGGTTCTCAACTGGCGCCACCGCGCTAGACTAGGCGAAGGACGGCCACCGGCCGGTGTTCTTCAAGCCCAACCGCTGCAAACATTTTTGAGTATTGCGCCGCACAAAGTATTGCGGCGCGTAAACTTTAGTCCTTCCTTGCCGACCCGGTGGATTTATTTTCTGTCCGATCGATTTTGCCTATTGATAAGCGGCGCGTGGCGACCAGGTGTCATAAATCTGTCATACTTATGACATCCAGAAAAGGAGTTCGCCCCAAGCGTTCCATCGCTTTGATCGTTTTCGCCGTGATGACAGTCGCTCCTGTCTCGGCTCAGTATGCGACGCTGAGGCCGAGAGGCGCGGTGCCTTTGTTGGATGGCTGCAATGGAATGTCAGGCTATCCCGATTGTCATCCGGACAGAATTTATGAGGGCCGAAGCATGGCAGGTCCCGTGCACCCGGGAACGCAGACCGCGCCCGGAACGCAGCTTTATCCGAGGTATAGATGGTGAACTTAGGGACGGCGGCGTGGGTGTGAAGGCGCCGTCGGAGTGCTTGAACCAGACCCGCGTCCTCCTGAACTGAAAATAAGCCGGCCGGGCGCGTTCCCATTTTGGTCGGCCGAGTTTTTCGCGGCGACCCCGGAAATTGGCAGCGTGACGGTGCTCCTCGCTGCCCTTTGTTTGTTATGTCCTGGATGGTTGCAACTCACTCGTGCCATTATTGAAATAAAACAATCGGTTCGGGCGCATTGCCCTCTTGAGCGAAGCGCCGGGCCGCCGCGCCGCCCAGATTGGGGGCGAAGCAAGGCGGGTTCCCTCACTGCTCTCGACAAATGGCACAGGTTCGATGCCCGCGCCGGCAAAGCCCTCATGTAGCAACTCTGCCACACTTCATTTTTAAAGAAGCGATATTGGCGATATTCCCTCACGCAATCGAATCTGTCACGCCGGTGTCATGTGCCCGAATCAAGCTTTCGGCATCCGATTGCGTAGAGGGCTAAAGGCCATGAAAATCCGAAAAGTAAGGCACGCTATCGCGGCTTTGACCTTCGGGGCACTCGCGGCCTATCAGCCCGTGGCCGCGAAGGCGGACGACACGGCCGAGGAAATACGCCTGCTCAAGACGCGGCTAAAGCAGCTTGAAGAGAGAGTCGCCAAGCAGGATCGGGAGCGGAAGGCAGCCGAGGCCCAAATCCGCAAGGCGGCGGCGCAGCAGCCCGGTGCGCCCGCGAATCAGCCGCCGATCATGGCTCAAATGCCGGTCTATTCGTTGCCGAAGATACCTGGCAGCAGCGAGCAGAGGCCATCGGCACCTCTGTCAATTGGCATCGGCCTTCCCGGCGCTCCTCCCTCGTACGAGACCGGCGGCCTCGCCGGACTCGAGGAGGAACTCAAGGGTTACCCCTATATTGGCCCATCGAGTCTTTACGTTAACGGGGTAAGCATCACGCCCGGGGGGTTCTTCGAGCTCGCAACCGTGGCTCGCAGTCATTTCATCGGCGCTGATGTCGCGACGCCCTTTAGTAACATTCCCTTCGCCAATATTCCTTCGAGCCATGTAGGCGAGTTTCGCCTTTCCGCCCGCCGAAGCCGCGCTGCGCTCCTCGTAAGGGGCGATGTCACCCCTACGACGCATCTTTCGGGCTATGGCGAGTTTGATTGGCTTGGTGCCGCACAAACCGGCAATGAGAACCAGACCGATTCGTTTAATTTGCGCATCCGCCACCTCTACATGACCGTGGATAACGACGACTTTGGTGCCCATTTCCTCGCCGGTCACGCCTTTACCTTGGCGACCATGAATATCATTGGCATCTTGCCGCGGACGGAAAATACGCCGATCACGATCGAGGATCAGTATGTCCCGGGCTTTGTCTGGGCCCGCCAGGACCAGATCCGGGTCGTCAAGGACTTCGATCAGACCTTGTGGTTCGCTCTGTCGGCCGAACAGCCGGCGACGACGTTCGGCGGGACGGCCCCGACAGACCCGACCGTCATCAATGTCCTTCCAGGCGTCATCTCGCCTCCGACTGGCCAGGGGACCATCGTTGGCGGGTCGCTCTTCAACTCGATCAACCCCCTCTCGCTCAACCAGATGCCCGATATCATCGGCAAGGTCGCCTGGGACCCAACGATTGCCGACCGCACCATTCACATGGAAGCCTTTGGCATTTTCCGCAACTTCGTGGACAGGGTGGATTTTCCTGCCACCACCGGAATTATCAACCACAACATCAATAGTACGGGCGGCGGCGGCGGCGGCTCGATCCTGGTGCCCGTTATTCCAAAGGTCCTCGAAGCCCAATTTTCCGGCATGACCGGACGCGGCATCGGCCGCTATGGGGCCGCGCAGCTCGCCGACGTCACATTCCGAACGGACGGCGGCCTCACCGCGATCCCCGAGACCATGTTCCTTGCGGGCCTCGTCTTGCACGCGTGGCCCGGACTCGATCTTTATGCCTATGCCGGCGAAGAATACGAGAATCCAAATTTTGGTTTCACGCCACTAGGAACGAACCATTTCGTGGGCTTGGGTAATCCCGCCTTCAACAACTCGGGCTGCGCCGTCGAGCTTTCTACCGTCTGCTCGGGCAATGTCCGGAGGGTCGAATCGATCACGGGCGGCTTCTGGCAGGATATCTATAAGGGATCATTTGGCAGGCTGACGGGCGGTCTGGAATATATGTACGCCAAAAAATACGGCTTTCAGGGCATAGGAGGCGAACCCTCGCGGCAGGAAAACATGTTCTACACGAGCCTTCGCTACTATCCGTTCTAAACGAGAGATAGCCGCTCTGGCGCATCGGGCTCGCTGGCGGATCGCCAGCGGGCCTGCTATTTGGTAAAAAGCGAAGCTGACTTGTTTCCCCAATATTGCTAGCGTCAATGCCGACCGTTGCGGGAAGGAGCGATGCCGATGCAACTCGACGGGCCGCGGTTTGCGCCGCTTTCCGGCGGCAAGGCGGCTTATCTGGTGGTTCTCCTGCATGGAGTCGGGGCCAACGGCAACGGCCTCCTCGATCTTGCCCGCGCTTGGCGGAAGATCTTGCCTCAAGCGGAGTTCATCGCGCCCAACGCGCCGTTTCCGTACGATGATGCGCCGGAGGCGCGGCAATGGTTCAGCCTCGCTGACCGCGCGCCGGAAAAGTTGCTCGGCGG
>JBAUNU010000613.1:0-6540 GCA_049579405.1 Methylocella sp. | reverse complement strand
AGGATGGCTTCGACGTCGGCGTGCTGCGCTTCGGCGTCTTCATGCGCGATATCGCGGACATGCAAAATGACGTCGGCTTCAAGGACCTCCTCAAGTGTCGCCCGGAAGGCCTTGATAAGCATGGTCGGCAAGTCAGAAATAAAACCGACGGTATCGGAGAGGATGATGCGGCCGCCATGCGGCAGCGCGACACCGCGCAAGGTCGGATCGAGGGTCGCGAAAAGCATGTCGCCGGCGACCACCCCAGCCTCCGTCAGCCTGTTGAACAGAGTGGATTTTCCCGCATTCGTATAGCCGACAAACGCGACAATTGCATAAGGCACGGCGCGGCGGCTTTGGCGATGCAGGCCGCGCGTCCGCTTGACGCCTTCGAGGTCGCGTTCGATGCGGCTCATCCGCTCCTCGATGAGGCGGCGGTCGGCCTCGATCTGGGTTTCGCCGGGGCCGCCGAGGAAGCCAAAACCGCCGCGCTGACGTTCAAGATGGGTCCAGGACCGAACCAGCCGCGATTTTTGGTAGCCGAGATGCGCGAGCTCGACCTGCAACGCGCCTTCCCGTGTTCGCGCCCGGCGGCCAAAAATTTCGAGGATCAGTCCGGTGCGATCGATGACCTTGGCGGCAAGCGCCCTTTCGAGATTGCGTTGCTGCACCGGCGACAGGGCGCAATCCATGACGACGAGATCGATATCTTCCGCGCTGACCTGAGCCGCGAGCTCGGCGATTTTGCCTTTGCCGAGGTAACTCGCAGGCCGGATTTGCGAAAGCGGAGCGATTTGCCCCGAGAGAATTTCAACGCCGATCGCCTGGGCAAGCCCTAGCGCTTCGGAAAGACATGCCTCCTTTGAGCGCCCGTGCGCCGCTTTGGCGGACGCCACCAGCTCCGCTTTGCGGCGCCCTCCAGCGTCGAGATAAGGACCGACCACCAGAGCCCGGGTCCGCGCCTCGTTAGCCCGTCCGGCGCCGCCCTTGGTTTCGAGGCCGGCTTTCAGCGGCGATTTTGTACCGTCCGCAACGACGCCGATGCCCAACTCCCCATGCCCAGATCAAAATGCCCGCCGCAACGGCGTTGCCGCGTCGCCCCGATCGGATTTCCGGGGCGCGCTAATAAAATCAGGCGCTCAAGAAACGGTTCCAGGCTTCGGGAAATTATCCTATGGCCCGGGGTGTCCGGCCTCGTCGCCGGGCTCGAACATCTGAATCGGCTGACCGGGCATGATCGTCGATATGGCATGCTTATAAACGAGCTGGGAATGCCCGTCGCGGCGCAGCAATACGCAGAAATTGTCGAACCAGGTGACGACACCTTGCAGTTTGACGCCGTTGACCAGGAAGATCGTGAGAGGAACCTTGTTCTTACGGACAAAATTGAGAAAAGTGTCCTGGAGATTTTGTGGCCGCTCCGCTCCCATGTCCCGGTATCCTATTTTGTTCTTGGCGCCGTGCCCAGCGCATAGTGCTCATTAAAAACCGCTGGTGCCGTGCGGCTACCGTTTGCCCTATCGACCGCCTGCGCGATCGCTTTAACGCGTGCAATACGAAGCCGCATCCGGCCCTCCCGGCCCCCGATCATATTGGACCAATAGGTGGCGCCGCAAGCCCCCTTTTGATCATTGTCATCAGGATTCAATATTAACCTGAAAATCCACCCGTGAGGTTACGAGGATCGCGCGGCGGTGGCATGAAAAATCGCGCGCAATTTCGACGCCACCGGTCCAGGGATCCCCGCGCCGATCTCGCGCCCATCGACGCGCACAACCGGCATGATGAGAGTCGTCGCTCCGGTAATAAAGGCCTCCCGCGCGGCGAAAACCTCTTCGCGGCTAAATTTTCTTTCTTCCAATTCCAGACCTTCCGCCGCGATGATTTCGATCAGCGTGGTCCTTGTGATGCCGCGCAGGATGGAACGATCGAGCTGACGCGTGATAACAACTCCGGCCTTGCTGATGATCCACGCGTTCGATGCCGCCCCTTCGGTGACCATGCCCAGGGAATCGACAAGCCAGGCCTCACAGGCGCCGCTCTCGCTCGCCAGCTGGCGCGCAAGAACATTGGGCAGCAGGGAAATCGTCTTGATATCGACCCGTTTCCAACGCAGGTCGGAAGTGGTGATGACGCTCATGCCCTTGCGCGCGTAAATTTCGCTTTTTTCAGGATCGACCTGACGCGCCGTGACCACCAGGCTCGGGCGCACGGGCTTTTGTGGAAAGACATGGTCGCGCGGCGCCACCCCGCGCGTCACCTGCACGTAGACGAAGCCGTTCTCGACCTTATTCCTCGCCATCACCTCGCGGACCACCACGGCGAGCGCGCCCGCCCGCGCAGGCGGGGCGATTTGCAATTCCGCGAGCGAATAGGCGAGCCGCTCGAAATGGCGTTTCTCGTCGATCAACGTCCCGCGAAAGACTTCGCACACTTCGTAGACGCCATCGGCGAATTGGTAGCCGCGGTCTTCGATATGAACCATGGCGTCGCGGTGCAAGACATAGCGGCCATTGACATAAGCTACCCTGCTCATGCGCGCTCTCGCGATTTCGACGAAGAAGAAAGTGCCGCGGTTCCACGGCCCCAGGATCGCGGCGGCCGCCATGAGGGATTGCGAGAGTTCGGCCCGGAATTCATTGAGAACGTCATCGTTACGCGGTAGCGTCATGCCGGTTGCGGTGGCGCGGGTCAAGCCGCTTTCGCCCCTTGCCAGCCGCGATGGCACCACCTTTACCACGCCGCCCATGGCGGCGTCTGCCTTCGCCGGGCGCCCAACTTTGCGGAGCGCGGCGTGCGACGGTTTCCAAATTTTAGTGGTTCACCTCTGGCATTTTTCTGGTTATGTTGGTGCGAAGATAATCGTCCGCGTTTGCGCATTCACGTGAGCTTGGCGAAAAAGAACCCGGGGAGGATACGATGCAGACTTCGCGCGGGAAGTTGGTGGTTAGCGTCGCGGCTGTGATACTTGGAGGAGCCTTGCTCGCCGTGTTGGGGGTGGCGTTGACGTCCTCCAACAATCCTTCGCCAATCGCGCCAGCTGCTCCCCCACCGGCTGCGCTCGCGCCGGCTGCTCCCGCACCGGCTACTCTCGCACTTGCTCCCGAAAAGCAAGTGCCGCTCAAACCCGCCCTGCCCCTTGGCATTTCGCCGCAACTTTATGCTCTGGCCGTGCCGCCAGGGCGCGAGCCGACGGCCCAACTTGCCCCTCTCGGCGAAAAATTGTTCAAGGACAAGCGCCTTTCGGTTGATGACTCGGTCGCATGTGAAACCTGCCACGATCCCACCAAGGGATTTACCGATCATCGCGGGGGAGCAACATCCGCGGGCGTCCAAGACCAGCGTGGACAACGCAATGCGCCGACCGTGTTGAACGCGATGTTTCAAGCGTCGCAATTCTGGGATGGCCGCGCGCCCGCGCTCGAGGATCAGGCCAAGCTTCCGATCCTCAACCCAATTGAAATGGGCCAAAAGTCTCCAAACGATGTCGTTGCGAAGGTCGCTAGGATCAAGGAATATTCGGATGCGTTCAAATCGCTCTTGGGGCGCGACTTCACTTACGACGACATAGCCGCGGCGATCGCCGCTTTCGAGCGGACGCAATATTCGGCCAATTCGCCATTCGATCGATTCCTGGCCGGGGATCCCCAGGCGATCGGCGAGGCGGCGCAGCGTGGCTGGGCGTTGTTCCAAGGCAAGGGGCGGTGCAGCTCCTGCCACGCGTTCAACGCGGTCTCGCCGCTGTTCTCCGACCAAAAATTTCACAATATCGGGATCGCCGCGCACAAGCAAAATTTTGCCGAGATGGCCCGCAAGGCGCTTGGCATCCTGAAGAGCGGCGATACGAAGCAGATCGACGAACTCGCCTTGCAAACATCCTATTCCGAGCTCGGCCGGTTCCTGGTGACCAAAAACCCGGCCGATATCGGCGCCTTCAAGAGTGAGACCCTCCGCAATATCGGGGTCACCGGACCCTATATGCATGATGGCTCTCTCGCGACCCTTTGGGACGTGATGGACCATTACAACAAGGGCGGGGTCGCAAATCCGTTTCTCGACGGCGGCATGCAGCGTCTTGCGTTGAGCGAAGCCGAAATCGACGATCTTGTTGCCTTCCTCTTCACCCTCACCGACGACCGCTTCGCCGATTTCAACAAGGCAGAGTTGGCACGGCAGACATCGCTCAAAACCAACCGGCCACAGCGTGAAACCGAAATCGCCGAAGGCAGGAAGGGAGATCTTGGCGATGCCGGGATCACCCCCGATCTGCGCAATCCAGCGTCAATCGGGGCTTATTGAGGGCACTTCGACAACCCGCGGAGTCTCCAGAGAGGTCACGCGGTGAGACATTATCGCCAGGGGAGCTAAAGTCATGGCGCACAAGAGCATCGAGACCAAGTATTACGAGGAGCGTGCCTCATTTTTCGAGGATCTGACCCGGATGGGCGCGCTCTCCCGGCGCGGCTTTCTCCATGTTGCCGGCGTTTCCGCCGGGATCGCCGCCGCGAAGGGGCTGATCGTTCCGCAGAGCTTTCAGCTGATCGAGATCGCGCAAGCGGCGGACACCGCAACGCCTGCGTTCACCATCGCCTATATCTCGGATAGTCATCTTTACCCGCGCAGTGTGAACGACCGTTTCATACGCTCCGCGGTAAAGGCCGTGGAAGAGGTCAACGCCCTCGACCCGCAGCCCGATTTTGTTCTTTTCGGCGGCGATCTGGCTCAGCTCGGCCGCCGGGAGGAACTCGATCTCGGCGCCCAGATTCTGAAGGATCTCAAGGCGCCTCTAAAAATGATGGTCGGCGAGCACGACTGGTTCCTCGACATGGGTGAGCATTGGCAGTCCTTGTTCGGGCCTCCCCAATATTCCTTCGACCACAAGGGCGTTCATTTCGTGACTTTGATGAGCGTTAACGAAAAGGATTTTTGGACCGCGCGCGGTATGACCCCAGAGGAGAGGATGCACACGGTCGCCGGGCTCGACAACGGCGTCCAGTCACGCTTCGAGGTCGGACCGGAAGGGCGCCAATGGCTGCAAAACGATCTCGCGGCCATCGACAAAACGACGCCCATCGTCATTTTCTCCCACTCGCCTCTCTACAAATATTACCGCAATTGGAATTTTTGGACGGAGGACGCCGACGACGTTCAGGCGATCCTCGCCAAATTCGATACGGTGTCCGTGGTTCACGGCCACACCCATCAGCTTCTCTTAAACCGCATAGGCAACATCAGCTTCTATGGGCTGCTCTCGACCGCTTGGCCATGGCCCTACGCGCCCGAGGGGCTGCCGAAGCTCACCGTACAAATGAACCGCGCTGATCCTTTCAACGCCTTCGACGGCTGCGGCGATGGTCAACTCAATGTGCTGGCGTCGGGTATGATCGACAAGGTTTACAATCTTTGGAACCGCAATCCCGTCACCGTGCGGGCAAATTATCTTTCGTCGAACGGCGCCAAGGATCGCCCGCCCGCGACAACGCTCGCCAGCTACTGAGGGAGACGATCATGCGCCTTTTCCACCGTCTCGCACTCGCTGCTTCCCTCGCGGCAGGCCCTGCCCTTGCCGGAAGCGATCCGCCGCGCCATCAGCTGCGATCTTCGCCGGACGGCAATCTGGTGGTCGGTCTTTGCGACGGCGAAACCTCGGTCGAGGTGAAGGGCGTCAAGCCCGGCGATCAAATCACGCGCGAGCAAGGGCATCAAATCGCCGCCGCGCTCATGAAGGAATGGCGGCAAAAGCATCCCGATGCCGAATGGGCCGTCGCCGCGGCCGAACCAGCAGAGGCCCAGCTTCCGGGCGTCAAGGCTCCTGCCGAGAAACAGTTCCAGACCTACGGCGCCTTTACCGAGCGCGACCAGCAAATTTGGAAAGAGTCGACCGATCGCTTGATCGCGGAAGGGAAACGCATTTTTCACGACGCCAAGGCGCTTGGCGGCACCAATGCCATATCCTGCGACATGTGTCATCCGGACGCCTCCAACACCCATCCCGAAACCTATCCCAAGTTTCAAGCGCAGCTGGGGCGCGTCGCCCTGCTCCGCGACATGATCAACTGGTGCCTCGAAAATCCGGTGCGCGGCAAGCCTTTCGCGGACGACGATCCGCGGCTCAAGGCTCTCGAGGCCTACATCCTCGCGCAACGGAAGGGAACAGCTCTCGACTACGGCAAGCATTGAGTTTTGCCAGTCGCGGCGCGCCTTCAGCCGGCGCGACGGAGCCGCAGCTTTGCCACGAGGGCGCGCGCGTTTTGCTTGAGCTTCACGGAAAAGGCCCAGACCCGCGTTGCCCGCGCCCACGCGAGAAGACGATCGCGGATGCCGGTCAACCAATCCATGAGCTTGGCGAACCACGGGATCGTTTTGAGTTTCGCCCGTCCCGCGTGATAAATCCGCTCCACGACGAGGAGGCTCACGAGATAAGCCATCGAAATGGTTACGAGGCCGGCCGCCAACTGTCCCTCGGTCATCAAATACAAGGCATAGATTTTGGCGGGTTCCGCGAAGGCGAAAGGAACGGCGAGCGAAACAAGGATCGCATAAGGCGGAAGCGCGGCTACA
>JBAUNU010000612.1:0-6177 GCA_049579405.1 Methylocella sp. | reverse complement strand
GCGTTGACCCCTGACGGCAAATATCTCTACACGACCAACGGAGTGTCGAACGACGTCTCGGTCATCGACGTGGCCAGCCTCAAGGTGCTTAAGTCAATTGCGGTCGGTGCGTTTCCCTGGGGCGTGGCGATCGCGCGCCAATGAGTTTTTCCGCGCCGGACCCGGAAGCCGCAAGCATTCGCGGCGCCAGCCGGACCGCGGCGCTGGAGGTCGCCGGCGTGAGCCATAGCTACGGCAAGCGCAAGGCTCTTGACAATGTCGGCTTTAGCGTCGCCCAGGGCAGTTTCAGCGTCCTTCTCGGCCTCAACGGCGCCGGCAAAAGCACGCTATTTTGCTTGATAACCCGCCTGTTCGCGGCACAAAGAGGCAGCATCCGAATTTTTGGCTTCGATGTGAATCGTGCCCCCGGCGAAGCGCTGCGCAGGCTCGGCGTCGTGTTCCAACCGCGGACGCTTGATCTCGATCTGACGATTATGCAAAACCTTTCCTATCATGCGGCGCTGCATGGGATTTCCGGGCAACAGACAAAGCCGCGCGCGGCCCTCGTTCTGGATCGGGTCGGAATGACTGAACGCGCGCGCGAAAAGGCACGCGACCTTTCCGGCGGCCAAATGCGGCGGGTGGAAATCGCCCGCGCGCTGCTGCATCGCCCACGTATGCTGCTGCTTGACGAGCCGACCGCCGGTCTCGATATCAAGGCCCGCGCGGACATCCTCAAGCACGTGCGGGGCCTTGTCGCGCGCGAGGGCATTGGCGTGCTTTGGGCAACCCATCTGATCGACGAGATCGAGCCCGGTGACGATGTCGTCGTCCTGCATGAGGGCAAGATTCTCGATCACGGCAATGCCTCCGAGATCGCCGCCCGCGCGGGCGCAGCCGGCATAGGCCCCGCGTTCAACGCATTGACCAGCGCCGCCGCTTTCGAGGGGGAGCCGGAATGAGTGGAGCGTCCGCTTCTTCCACTCCCGGCGCCCAGGGTCCCGGCCTCGCCCAATATGCGATCTGCCTGAAAGGCATCGTTTGGCGCGAGGCTTTGCGGTATTGGCACCAGCGGGAACGCTTTGTCTCAGCGCTGGTTCGCCCGCTCGTGTGGCTCTTCATCTTCGCGGCGGGTTTTCGTTCCGTGCTGGGCGTGTCGATCATTCCGCCCTATGACACCTATGTGCTCTACGAGGTCTATATCACGCCGGGGCTCATCGCGATGATCGAGCTCTTCAGCGGCATGCAATCCTCGCTCTCCATGGTCTACGATCGCGAGATGGGAAACATGCGCACGCTGCTCGTGAGCCCGTTCCCGCGCTGGTTTCTTTTGACTTCCAAGCTCGCCGCCGGTACCGCCGTGTCGCTTGCCCAAGTCTATGCGTTTCTTCTCGTCGCTTATTTCTGGGAGATAGAGCCGCCTTCGCCTTGGGGCTATCTGACCGTGCTTCCGGCCCTCGTTCTCGCGGGCCTCATGCTGGGCGCGCTCGGCATGCTCTTGTCGTCGCTGATCAAGCAATTGGAAAATTTCGCGGGGGTCATGAACTTCGTCATTTTCCCGATGTTTTTCGCGTCCTCGGCGCTCTATCCCTTGTGGCGAGTCAAGGAAGGCAGCCCGTGGCTCGCCACGGTATGCGAACTCAATCCGTTCACCCACGCGGTCGAGCTGATCCGCTTCGCCTTATACGAAAAGATAAATTTCCTCGCCTTGGCGGTGGTGCTTGGCGCGACGATCGTTTTTCTCGGCGGGGCAATTGCCGGCTACGACCCCTCGCGCGGAATGCTCAAGCGGCGCGAGGGACCATAGGCTGACGGAACTTATTTCTTTTTACCGTCGGCGCCGAACTGCGCGAGATAGGCGACAAGATTATCCCGGTCGTCTTCTTTTGGCAGCCCGGCGAAAATCATTTTCGTGCCGGGAACCTTGGCTTTCGGATTGGTGAGATACTCCTTGAGAGTCGCCTCGTCCCAGGTGATTCCGGACGTTTTGTTTGCCTCGGAATAATTATAACCCGGCACGGAGCCTGCCTTGCGCCCAATCACGCCGTTCAACTCCGGTCCGACGAAGTTCTTCGCGCCTTCGCCGATGTGGTGGCACACCCCGCACTTTTGCGCGAAGATTTTCTCACCAGCGGCGGCATCGCCCGCCAATGCCCCCGCGGCGGAACCGGCCCAAGCGGCCATGGCGACAAGGCAGACATATTTGCGCATCATATCCGGTTTCCTTCCTTTTGACTGCGAGGTGCGTTCGATCGCGGTCCCGCCCATGGCGCGCTGCCATGGCCGACGGACGACCCCCTTATGGCTCGCGCGGCAAAACATGTATCCTGAAACGATGGCAAATGACAACCCGGGCTTAGCAGAAAACCCTTCGCCGCGCCACGGCTCGGGGCTTGCCGAACGCTGGCGCGCCCTCCCTAGCTTCCTCGGCCTTGCGGCACTTTACCTCATGCTGGCGGTCCTTTTCAATTGTGAGGCTGAAGCCGCCGACAAGCTCCGCCTCGCGGTGCAAAAAACCGGAACCTTCGCCTGGGAACTCGCGATCATCAGCGAGCGCGGGCTAGACAGGAAAGCCGGTCTCGGCATCGAGGTTACCGAGCTCGCCTCGCCCGAGGCCGCGAAGATCGCTTTGATGGGCGGGGCGGCCGACATCATCCTCGGCGATTGGCTGTGGGTCGGTCGGCAAAGAAATCTCGGCCGCCGGCTAGTCTTCGCGCCCTATTCGACCGCGCTCGGAGCGGTCATGGTTCCGGTGGCCTCGCCGATCGAGGACCTCGCCGGCTTGAAAGGCAAAAAAATCGCGGTCGCGGGCGGTCCCCTGGACAAGAGCTGGCTATTGCTCCAGGCGCTCGCGCGCGAGTCGGGCCTGGACATCGCGGCGCAAGCGAACATTATTTATGGCGCGCCGGCTTTGCTTTATCAGAAGGCGGCACATGGCGAGGCCGATGCCACCTTAACCTATTGGAATTTCTGCGTGGCGCTCGAATCGCGCGGGTTCCGGCGGCTCATCGGCATGGACGAGGTGGAACGCCGCCTGGGCGCCAAGGGACCGGTCGCCATGGTCGGCTACATCTTCGACGAAGGCTTCGCGCGGACCCATGCCGACGCGCTCTCGCGTTTTTTCAAGATCGCGGCCGAGGCCAAGGACATGCTCGCCAATTCCGGCGCGGATTGGAAGATCGCGCGGCAGACCGGGATCGCGGGGGAGGCGGAGCTCGCCCTCTACCGGCAAATCTATATAGATGGCATCCCGCGCCGCCCCATCGCCGAGGAAGCGGCCGACGCACGCGCGCTTTATCGCGTCCTAGCAAAAATCGGAGGCCCGGACCTTGTGGGCAACGCAACGGAACTCGACGAGGGAACGTTCTACCAAACCAAGGAAATGGGGCCCCAGGAACCCTAATGGCCTGCTTTTCAGACTGGCGCCGCTGGTGTTGCTGGTTCTCGTGTGGCAATTGGGTTCGAGGTTCGCCTCGCCCGGCACTCTGCCCGCGCCCCTTGCGGTTTTGTCGGTTATTGGCACCGAGGCGCGGTCGGGCGCACTTTTCGTCAACCTTGCGGCGACGCTCGCCCGGGTGGCGGCGTCTTTTGTGCTGGCGATGGCTCTCGGGACGGTCCTTGGCGTGGCCATGGGCCGCAACAAGACGATCGACCGCCTGTGCGATCCCATGCTTATCGTGCTCTTGAACCTGCCGGCGCTGGTCGTCATTGTGCTCGCCTATATCTGGGTTGGACTGAACGAGTCTGCGGCGATCGCGGCCGTGGTTCTAAATAAATTGCCGAATACGGCGGCGACTTTACGTGAAGGCACCCGCGCGCTCGACGAAAGCCTCGACGAAATGGCGCGCGTGTTCAACCTGGGGCTTGGCGCGAAAGTAAGACATGTTGTCTTGCCGCAACTCGCGCCCTATCTCGCGGCGGCGATGCGGTCCGGACTGTCGCTGGTGTGGAAGATTGTCCTCGTGGTCGAATTGCTCGGCCGCTCGAACGGCGTCGGCTTCGAGATCGGCATTGCGTTTCAACTCTTCGACGTGACGCGGCTCTTGGCCTATGCGCTTCCCTTTGTCGGCCTCATGCTGGCGATTGAAACGTTCGTGGTGCAACCGGTCGAGCGGCATGTTTCGCGCTGGCGGCCGCCGCATGGAGCTTGACGTTTCCATCGCGCGGAAGGCGCTCCGGACCGCTTCGGGGCAAACGCGTGTTGTCCTCCATGATGTGGCCTTCAGCTTGCGAAAGGGAGAAATCTGCGCCCTGCTGGGGCCGTCCGGCTGCGGCAAGACAACCTTGTTGCGAATCATATCGGGACTCGACGCCGATTTCGAGGGCCGGATCGTCTTGCCTTCGCCGCATAGGATCGGCATGGTTTTCCAGGAGCCCCGGCTATTGCCGTGGCGCAGCGTCGCGCAGAACCTGCGTCTCGGTGGATCCTCGAGCGAGAACGATCTCGCCGAGATCGCCGCGGCGCTGCGTCTTTCGAAGCATCTCGATCATTTTCCGGGGGAATTGTCGCTCGGCCTCGCCCGGCGCGTCGCTATCGCGCGCGCGTTCGCGGTCAAGCCCGATCTTCTCCTCCTCGACGAGCCATTCGTCTCGCTCGATGCCGCCCTCGCGGCACAGCTGCGCGAAGAACTTTTGGCGATGGTCCTGAAGCGCAAGGCGACCACCCTCATCGTCACCCATAACGTCGAGGAGATCTCGATCGCGGACCGGATCATCGTTTTGTCGGCTGCGCCGGGACGCATCCTCGCCGACCGGACGATCGAGGCGCCGCGCGAGGCGCTGACGGAAGGCCGCGCGGCCAAATTGAAAGACGAGATCCGGTCGCTTATGGCAAACGCTGCCTCGTGAGCGGCGCGAACCGCGGGCGCTCGCGCTACCCGGAATGTCTGCTGGAAAGCTTGGCCGCGATCGGATACGACATGATCGCGAGGACTGTTGAAACGGTGACGCCGTGAACGCGCAAATGCACGAGGCGAGAGAGGCGCTGGAACGCGTGTTCGGCTTTGCCGGCTTCCGGCCAGGCCAGCAGGAAATTCTCGAAGCCGTGTTCGCGGGGGAAGATATTCTCGCGGTCATGCCGACGGGATCGGGCAAATCGCTTGGCTATCAATTGCCCGCGATCGTGCGCAAGGGGCTCACCATCGTCGTCTCGCCGCTGATCGCCTTGATGCGCGATCAGGTGCAGCAATTGCAGGCCCGTGGAATTGCCGCCGCCGCGTTGAACTCGTCGAACAGCGGCGAAGACAATGCGGCAATCGAGGCGGCCCTGCGGCGCAAACGCTATCGCCTCGTCTATGTCGCGCCAGAACGTCTCGTGCGTCCGGATACGCCCGCCCTTCTTCGCGAGGCGGGAGCCAATGTGTTCGCCATCGACGAGGCCCATTGCGTCTCGCAGTGGGGGCACGATTTCCGGCCCGAATATCTCGGTCTCGCGCAAGCGGGGCAAGCGATCGGCGGTCTTCAACTCATCGCTGTGACGGCCACCGCCGACGCGCCAACCCGCGCGGACATCGTCCGGAAGTTGTTTTCCGCCCAGCCGCGCGTTTTCGTCCGGTCCTTCGACCGGCCGAACCTCCATCTCGCCATGCGGCGCAAGGCCGACGCCACGCGGCAAATCGAAACGATGATCGCCCGTCACAATCGTCAAAGCGGCATTGTCTATTGCGGCTCGCGCAACGGCGTCGAAACACTCGCGGAAACCCTGAGCGGGAAGGGCATTTTGGCGCTCGCCTACCATGCCGGCCTCGAAGCGGCGTTAAGATCGGCGCGCCAGGACGAATTTTTGCGCAACGATGGAACCGTTATTGTCGCCACGATCGCCTTCGGCATGGGGATCGACAAACCCAATGTCCGTTTTGTCTGCCACGCTGATTTACCGCAAAGCATCGAGGCCTATTATCAGGAAATCGGCCGCGCCGGCCGCGATGGCCTGCCGGCGGACACGCTGACTTTGTTCAGCGACAGCGACATCAGGCTGCGCGAGCGTCAAATATCCGGCAGCGTGGCGCCGCACGATCGCAAGCGGATGGAAAGGCGAAAGCTCAACGCCTTGATTGCCTTGTGCGAATCCCCGCGTTGCCGCCGCCAGACATTGCTCGCCGCTTTCGGGGAGGCCTCGAAGCCTTGCGGCAATTGCGATATTTGCGATGGGAAATGGCCGCTCTTCAATGGCGCGATCCCGGCGCAAAAAATCATGTC
>JBAUNU010000611.1:0-2043 GCA_049579405.1 Methylocella sp. | reverse complement strand
GGAAACAACACATGGCGACGATCACCAAAGTCTGCGTTGGCGAGTCTCTCGTGGGTGAGGGCAATGAGGTCGCTCACATCGATCTGCTCATGGGCCCCCGTGGCAGCGCCGCGGAATCGGCGTTCTGCCACGCACTGACCAACAACAAGGACGGGTTCACTTCGCTGCTCGCGCTCATTGCTCCGAATCTGCAGGCCAAGCCGAATACCGTCATGTACAACAAAGTGACGATCAAGGGCGCCAAGCAGGCGGTCCAGATGTTCGGCCCGGCGCAGCACGCCGTGGCGAAAGCGGTCGCCGACAGCGTCGCCGAGGGCATCATCCCTCAGAATGAGGCCGACGATCTGTTCATCTGCGTCGGCGTGTTCATCCATTGGGACGCCAAGGATAATCAGAAGATTCAGGACTTCAACTATCAGGCCACGAAAGAGGCGATCGCGCGCGCCGTTGCTGGCGATCCGACACCCGCCCATGTCGTCGCCCAGCGCAATGTCGCGAAGCATCCTTTCGCACCAAACTGAGCGGCCGCGGGAACCAACAACATAAAGGGGCCTTGGCCCCTTTTTATTTCGCGTCTCCGGCGCCTTTCGATGCGGCCGCGGCAAGATCGGCGCCGGTCAAACGGCCTTCGTGCAGCGCGGACGCAACGAGGACTCCCCTAATGCCCGCTTGTTTCAGCCGCATAAGGTCGGAGGCGCCGCGAAGGCCACCCGCGGCATAAAGCATGACAACCGGCGCACGGCGTTTAATATCCGCGAGACGATCCATGTCTGGTCCCGCATCGCCGCCTACGCGCGCCAGGGTCATGGCGATCACGCGCGCGGGCCACAGATGCGTCGCATCGCAAAGCCCGTTTGGCCCGAGAAAGCCGTCGCCGCGATAGTCGAGCGATAAAACGAGACGGTCGTCCGTGGCAAATTCCTCAAGCACCGCATGGCTATCCAGGGATTCGCTTCCAAGAACGAGATGCGCGCGCTTGTGGCGAACGAGCCACGAACGTGCCTCGCCGCCGTCACGCACACCGGCATCGACCCAAAAAGCGATGTCTGGAAAAGCCGTGCTTAGCGCGTCGAGACTTTGGTCATTGCTGCCGCGCGATTCGATTCGATCGAGATCGGCCGCATAGATCGTGTAAAAGGGGTGAACCGTCAAAAACCCGGCGACAACGTCAAGCGGCGCGCTCGTTCGCGCGAGCGGGGTTACGATCGGCGCATAGGAATGGCGCGAACCATGACGGGCGCGGACGACCTCGCCGCCCTTCAAGTCGATCACCGGAATGACTTCGATCGCATGGTCGGACATTATTTAGTTTAACCAAGGCGCGCCCGGATTTTCATAATAAAATGCAAAATATCATTGGATGGGATGTCGGCGGCGCGCATCTCAAGGCCGCGCGCGCGGAAAATGGGATCATTACCCAGGCGGTGCAGATACCCTGCCCGCTCTGGCTCGGTTTGGGCGAGCTCGATCGCGCTTTTGCTGACGCCGAGGCCGCGGTCGGCCGGGCCTCCCTCAACGCTATCACGATGACCGGCGAATTATGCGATGCCTTCGCAACCCGTGAAGAAGGCGTTGCCGGACTGGCCGCGATCATGGTCCGGCTGCTGGGCGCCGGCCGCGCGCTTTTTTACGCCGGGCGCTCGGGCTTTGCCGGCGACAGCGAAGCGGCGGACCATGCCATCGAGATCGCCTCCGCCAATTGGCACGCGAGCGCGGTGCTAACTGGCATGCGCACGCGCGCGGCGCTGTTCATCGACATCGGCTCGACGACGACGGACATCATCCCGGTCGCGGATGGGCGGCCCGCAAGCCTTGGTTACACCGACGCGGAGCGGCTTGCTCATGGGGAACTTGTCTATTCAGGCATCGCGCGGAGTTTCCTGATGGCCGGTCCAAAGCTGGTGCCTTTTGCCGGCCGATGGACGCCCCTGATGAACGAATGGTTCGCCACCATGGCGGATGTCCACTGCTTGCTCGGGCAATTGCCGGAGGGCGCCGACGTGATGGATGCCGCCGACGGCCGCGAAAAGACCGGGGCTGCCT
>JBAUNU010000610.1:0-2294 GCA_049579405.1 Methylocella sp. | reverse complement strand
CCAGATCGATGCCGGAGCGGACTAGTTCATAAGCGAGGGTCGACTTCCGGAATCGTTTCAATACAGCTAACCGTTCCAATTTCACAAAGTCGTGGAAAAATCGCGCCCTGATGCATCCTGCCGGTTCGCCCTTGATAAACCCGATAAAATGAGTAGCGCAATGGTCATTGCCATCGAATTCTTCCGCGAATGGACACTCCTGTTCCGCGATATAAACGGCGGAGCGAACCGAATAAACCATCAAAAGATCGTCGAAGCTGCGCGCCATCCTGATCTCTGCACGGCGATTACTTTGCTGCCGGGCACCGGCGGCATTTAGCACAGGATGATCGATCGACTTTGCGTGTTTCACTGATATGTCTCCAAGCTGAAATATTAGAAAAGCTAGTGAAGGCGACGCTGGTATATCCACAAGTCTAGAGTGCCGAAGGCATTCGCAACAAACCCGGTGTCTCGCATGAAGCGCATCCAGCCGACCGTTCCTGGACGGGCAAAAATGTCGGCTTGCCGATAAAGAGGGCGCTGAAGCCAGTGCATGAGGTTACCTATGGCTGCGATCGTGGCTGCGGGTAGGCAAAGAGCCCAGCATAGATAGCCGCAGCCGGCTCTCCAGCAAGAGTCAAGACGCCACATTCGGTGCGCCGTAGGAGAAGGTGCCGGATCGGAGCTGCGCCAACCCCGCAGAATTGAGATACAGGCAAGCTGCAGCCCCCGCAATTCGTTCGCCGCGAACGACAGCGAGCACGCTGCCTCGATGATGGAGATGGGCCCGGCGTGCGGACTCGCATCCATTGGTGATCCCGGGGATATGCCGTTCAGCCAATGCCGCCAGCTCCGGAAGCTCTTTGTCGTCGGCAATTCGAACCGTGTAGCGCCAGGTCAAACGCAGGTGATCGAGACTGCGCGGTTTGCGCCCTGTAGACATTTGGAGTCGATCGAAAGCCATTTACCCGTGAGAATTTGTGCGATAGCCATATGATAGTTGTCAACATTATTCAGTAATCGATGTGCTGGGAAATTCGCGACGGGGTGATGCCGCCTTGCAACGGCAGACTAAGGACGGCTTCAGACGCAAGGCGCTCACCGCATTACCGCCAAGATGGCTCGCGTCGTACACGCGATCATCAAAAGCGGTTTCGATCACCCGCCCTTCGTCGAAGGGCGGGTACCAGGTGGAAGAATCTCTTCTGCGGAGCAGTCAGGGCGCCCAAGGGGTGACCCTGTAGATAATGCTCGGGTCGTCCACCTGGATCAGAAGCTCGTGTTGAGG
Source organism: Methylocella sp. (assembly GCA_049579405.1). GTDB lineage: Bacteria > Pseudomonadota > Alphaproteobacteria > Rhizobiales > Beijerinckiaceae > Methylocapsa. The sequence goes on along the minus strand of JBAUNU010000610.1, from coordinate 1,024 downwards.
ACGGTGAGGGCCATGCCATGAATACCCTGAGGGACCCGATGTTTTTTGCTATGGACGAGACCTTTTCCTCCTCACGTGGAAGCCGCCTGGATCAGTTGTGTAACGCGTTAGAGTTGACGACTATCACGCGGCGAGCGCTTATTCGCGGACAGAGAAGCTTTGACCGCCAATTCGATCTCCCTCCGCTCTTAGGACGTAATCGGTCGTGACAAGGCCAGGCTAAGAGCCTGTCTCACGATTTACTGCGTCAGCTGGAACTGCTGTGGTGACTCGCGATGTGGACAGAAGAGCAACGTGTGACGAGAGCCGCTAGCCGAGCAATTTGACCGATGAGGAATGGGGGTGGCTGAAGCCCTTGATTTCTGACGCCTCTCCGGGAGGCCATCCACGCAAGACCGACATGCGGGCTGAGATCGATGCAATTTTCTCGTCTCTTCGCACCGGCTGCCCCTGGAGCTACTGCCTCGCAATGAATTTCCGCCGCGGTCAACGGTCTACAACATCTTCCGCAAGTTCCAGAAGGACCGGCCCGTGGGAGGCCATCTGGGATAGCTGCACATGACCTTGCGCGAGCAACTCGGGCGAGAAGCAAGTCCAACGGCGGCCGTCATCGACAACCAGACGCTGAAGTCGGCTAAAAAGGGAGCGGTTTTGACGGCGAGGTAGGCTATGAGCCGGTAAGAAGATCAAGGGGCGCAAGATTCACGCCCTTGTCGACACCGAAGGCCTGCGGCTGAGGGGTCGCCATTCATTCCGCCGGCACCGCGCTTGACGATTTCGAGGCGCAGCATCGGAACTTTGGCAACCCGCGGACGCGTTGTAGCCATTGTCGCCGGTTCGAGCCAGGGGAAACGATTGCGGATTTTATCGAGGACGAAAGCCGCTCCATCGCAATCCTGGGTGACGGCCTAAAAGGCTTCGTCGTCTTGCCGCGCCGCTGGGTCGTCGAGCGGATCTTCTCTTGGTTCGGCCGTAATCGTCGCCTCGCCAAGGATTATGAAATCTCGCGGAGACTCTCTCCTCT
>JBAUNU010000609.1:0-11898 GCA_049579405.1 Methylocella sp. | reverse complement strand
CCTCCAGCGACTCAAATCATGGCAAAAATATATCATGGAATCAACGCTCTGTATGGGTTCTCAACCTAGTGGCCGAGATTTCGGAAGCTGTGATCATGTCGAGGGCGTTGAGGATGCGCGCGTAGGCGTTAGTGAAGTGAGAGGCGGCGGCCCAAAGCGCCTACCGGGGGGCCAGGTGCTCGCTCTGGACCAAAACAAGTGGTCGGCTTTTCGCTTTTTGGCGCTGTTCACCGCCAAGGGATAGTACCGACGCGGGCGGGACTGAACCGCGCGTCCGGTCTGCGCGTTCCTCCCGCAGATAATTGAACGAGACGGCCATGACCAGATCGACCGCGCCTGTGCCAGCCGAATTGTTCGGCCAGACCCCCGGCGGACGGTCCGCCATGGTCTACACGCTCGAAAATTCGCATCTGCGGGCGCGCATCACGGATTATGGCGGGCGGATGGTCTCGATCGAGGCGACGGACCGGTTGGGACGTCGAGGCGATGTTCTGCTGGGCTTCGACGATGTGGCGGCCTACATCAAGGCCGGAGGCGCGTTCGGCGCCCTCCTTGGGCGCAATGCCAATCGGATCGCCAGCGGCAGCTTCACCCTCGATGGTCGCACATATCACCTACCGGCCAATGACGGAACCTCGACCCTGCATGGCGGTCCCATTGGCTTTGACAAGATCTTCTGGAAGGTTGCCCCGGCGGCGGCCGAGCCGGCGCCGGCTCTCGTCCTGACCCATGTCAGCCCCGACGGCGACCAGGGGTTCCCTGGCGATCTCTCGGTTCAGGCCACCTATCGCCTCGACGGCGACTCTCTCTGGCTGGAATTCGAGGCACTCACCACGAAGCCCACACTCGTCAGCCTGAGCGCCCACCCGTATTTCAACTTGGCCGGCGCGGAGACCGGCGATGCGTTGGGTCATGTCGTCACCATTCCGTCGGACACCTTCCTGCCCACCGATGACAAACAGATCCCGACGGGGGAGATCCGATCCGTCGCCGGCACCCCGTTCGACTTCCGTGAACCAACGCGGCTTGATGCGCGCATTCGCCGGGCCGACCCTCAGTTAATTTATGGCATGGGTTATGATCAGTGCTTTGTGCTGGGCACCGGGCAAGCGCCGACGCTGCGTTTTGCCGCCCGCGCTCTCGATCCGGCGAGCGGCCGGGTGATTGAGATCCACACCACACAGCCCGGTCTACAGCTTTATACTGGCAACAAGCTGAACGGTTCCATCGCCGGTCGCGGCGGTGTCATTTATCGCCAGTCCGCGGGCTTCGCCTTTGAGCCGCAGGGCTTTCCCGATGCGCCCCACCATCCGGCATTCCCGTCCACCATCCTGCGCCCGGAAGAAAAGTATGCCGCCCTCATCCGCTACCGCTTCAGGGTGAGCGAAACCGATGGCGATCCCGGTGTGTGACCGCGCGCCGGCCGTCGGGTCTCGACATCTTCCAACGCGATGGATCACGGCACGGTTCGGTCCGGATTTCTGCCACGGGCGGCGGTTCAACAGAAAAGCTGCCCAGTTTCCCCGCATCCGGCATCCGTCATGCCACGATCATTTGATGAGTTGACGCACGCAAGTATCACGTACCCCACTTTGGATTCGCGGCTTTAAACGATTCGCGTCAGCGAGTCCAAGCTGCCCAGGCCGAGCAGGGCCGGCCAGGACACTCAGCCAGAGCAGCCCTGCGACCGCGAAGAGGCGCGTGGACCCCGCCGATCTGTATGAAACGTCCCGGCCGCCCCCATACGGAAGCACGCACCGCTGCTAATGGAGGAAAAGGCAGAAGGAGCGAAACTTGCCTTGTTTTCCCTTCACCCCGCTGGCCGGGTTTTGCTCCGCCGTTGACACTGTCTTGAATTTAGTTAGGCTTGACTGGAGCGGCACCCGCAAGGCACGGAGCGTGTTTCAATGGCTGCCATTTTCCGGCCAAGCGCGAACATAGCGGCTACGCTGAGCGTGCTGGGCATGGCGGCGCTGCTCGCCGGCGGCATTGGCTGGTGGGGGTTGTGGCCCCGGACTGATTACGCACGTCACATCCGCTGGTTTGTCGATCAACCGGTGCCATTCAGCCACGGACATCATGTCGCGGGTTTAGGGATCGATTGCCGCTTCTGCCATACTTCGGTGGAGGTGTCGTCCAACGCTGGCCTGCCGCCGACCTACACCTGCATGACGTGCCATTCCCAAATCTGGACAAACGCCGCGCTTCTGGCGCTGGTGCGGCAAAGCCTCGCAGATGACAAGCCGATCGTTTGGAACCGGATCAACGATTTGCCGGACTATGTTTATTTCAACCACAGCATTCACATCGCCAAGGGCGTCGGCTGCGCGAGCTGTCACGGCGAGATGGACAAGATGGCGCTCAGCTACAAGGCCAAAACCCTGACGATGCAGTTCTGCCTGGATTGCCATCGCAACCCGGGCCCGCAACTGCGGCCGAAGGATCAGGTCTACAACACGGAGTGGCGCCGGAGCGCCGACACACCTTCGCCGGAGACGCTGATGACCGAGTATCATATTGGTGGCCGCAATCTCACCGATTGTTCGATATGTCACCGCTGAGCCGCCAGTGGCGCAGCCTGGAGCAACTGGTGGACGATCCGGAGTTCGTCGCGCGTGTGGCGGAGGAATTTCCTAGCCTGGCCGAGGCGCTGGCCTTGCCGCGCGATCGCCGGTCCGCGCTCAAGCTGATGGCGGCGGCTTTCGCTATGGCTGGGCTTGGTGGCTGCGACTGGGCACCAGAAGGAACGCTTATTCCAGCGGTGAGGGCACCGCCAAACATTATCCCCGGTCTGCCGAATTTCTACGCCACCGCCAATGTGCTAGACGGATATGCGACCGGCGTCGTGGTCAAGCACCAGATGGGCCGGCCTATCAAGGTTGAAGGAAACCCTCGGCATCCAGCAAGCCTCGGCGCCACGGACGTCTTCGCGCAAGCGCAAGTGCTCGATTTCTACGATCCGGACCGGGCTTGGGCGATAACGGCGCACGGCTCGCCCTCCGATCAATCGAGCTTGCGGACCGCTTTATCGGCGCAGCGAGCAAAAATCGCGGAGAGCCGCGGCAATGGTTTCCATATTCTTACCGGCGCGATCACCTCGCCCACCCTGGCCGGGCAGCTGGATGCGCTGCTCGCGCGTTACCCGGAAGCCCGCTGGCACCGGTGGCAAGCGATCTCGCGTGAGAATGTTTCAAGGGGCGCTGTGCTTGTGTACGGGGAGCCGGTCGAATTGGCACCGAAACTCGACGCGGCAGACGTCATCTTCGCCATTGATAGCGATCTCTTGAGCTCGGCGCCGGGGCATTTGCGCTTCGCTCGCGATTTCGCCTCTCGCCGCAATCCCTCGCGTACGCGGAAGATGAGCCGCGTTTACGCCGTGGAGCCGACGCCGACGCTGACCGGATCCGTCGCGGATCACCGCTTCATCGCAGGGCCGCATGAGCTTCACCAGGTCGTCATGGCGCTGGCGGCAGGAATTCTGCAGGGCTCGCCCCCATCCGGGCCGCCGGACTGGGTCGGCGAAGTGATCGCAGATCTCACTGCAAATCACGGCCGCGCGCTGATGCACGTCGGACCGGACCAGCCTCCCGAAACGCATGCGCTCGTGCATGCGATCAACGAGAAACTTGGCGCGCATCGAAACACGCTGGAGCTCTTAGCGCCGGTTGCATACCCAGCAGACCAGGCGGCGTCGCTGGCGGATCTGGTGGAGGACATGCGAACCGGGAAGGTCAGCACGCTGCTGATCATGGACAGCAACCCAGCCTATGCCGCTCCAGGAGCGCTCGGTTTCGCCGAGGCGTTGAAGCGCGTCGAGTTCAGCCTGGCGCTGACCGTCACGCCAAATGAGACCAGCCAAATAACAACGTGGGCCGTGCCGATGGCCCACCAATGGGAAACCTGGAGCGATGGCCGGGCCTTTGACGGCACGGCGACAATCCTGCAGCCGCAGGCGCTGCCGCTTTATGACCCAGTCAGCATTCATACCATGTTGGCCCTTTTCACGGAGCCTGCCCCGTCCGCCGCGCTCGAGGCGGTCCAGGCGACATGGAAAACCCGGATGGGCGGGGATTTCGCGCAAGGCTGGAAGGACGCGCTGGCTAGCGGCGTCGTTCCCGGCACCGCCAGTCCGAACGCCGGTGTGACCTTGCGCCCGGATGCCGGACGGCAGACGCCGCCTGAGCCCGCCAACCGCCCACTGACCATCCGGTTCCGGCCGGACCCGCACTTATGGGACGGACGCTTCGCCAACAATGCTTGGCTGCAGGAGTTGCCGCGACCTCTCACGAAGCTGACGTGGGACAATCCGCTGTTGATCTCTCCGGAGCAAGCACGAAAATTGAAATTGCGGAACGGCGATATGGTGCGCCTCTCCGTAGGCGCTGCGAGCTCGACAGCGCCGGTCTGGATCATGCCGGGCCAAGCGGCGGATTGCGCCGTGGCGCTGCTCGGTTCCGGCCGGCAGCACGCCGGTGCCATCGGGAGCGGCACCGGATTCGATTTTTATCCATTGACCGGCCGCGCGGATGCGCTGTCGCTGCAGAAAGTGCCCGGCCATGTGGACTTGGCCTGCACCGACCACCACAACCTCATCTTCGACGAGGCGGGGGAATATGTCAGGCACGGGACGCTGGCCGAGTATAGCAACGACCCGCAGTTTCTCGCCACCGGCGAGCTGGAGCCGCACCTTTATCGCTGGAAGCCCGAAGGACCCGCCGCCTGGGCGATGAGCATCGACCTGAACGCCTGCATCGGTTGCAACGCCTGTGTCGTCGCTTGCCAGGCCGAGAACAATATTCCCGTCGTCGGCAAAGAGCAGGTGATCCGCGAGCGGGAGATGCACTGGCTTCGCATCGACCGCTATTACGAAGGCAGTCCTGATGCGCCTGACGCCTATTTCCAGCCGGTGCTGTGCATGCACTGCGAGGAGGCGCCGTGCGAAGTCGTCTGTCCGGTGGGCGCGACCCTGCACGATTCCGAGGGGCTCAATGTGATGGTCTACAACCGCTGCATCGGGACGCGGTTCTGTTCCAACAATTGCCCCTACAAGGTGCGCCGGTTCAACTACTTCGCTTTCGCACAGGAGGAGCAAAGACCGCCGGAATCCCGCAATCCCGATGTGACCGTGCGGGGGCGCGGGGTGATGGAGAAATGCACCTTCTGCCTGCAGCGTATTGCCGAGGCGCGCATTGCCGCCGACCGGGAGAACCGGCCGGTCGGCGAGGTGAAGACTGCGTGTCAAGCCGCGTGCCCCACCCAGGCCTTTACGTTCGGCAATAAGGCGGACCCGGACAGCGAGGTCGCCAAACGCAAACAAAGCCCGCTCGATTACGCCCTGCTCGCCGACCAGAACACGCGCCCGCGCGTCACCTACGAGGCGCGAATCCGCAACGAGAATCCGTCCGTTGAGGGCGGCGGCGGATGACCGATATTCCGGCCTCCCGCGCATTGCATCCCGCGAGCCCCGCCGGCCATTCGCGCCCCCCGCATGCGAGCGACCCGGTGGTTCTGCCCACTCCTACAATCAGGTCGATGACGGACCAAATATGTTCGATCGCGTTGCGCGAGCGGGCTTTTTTGTGGTGGTGGACCGCGATGATTCCGGCCTCGGCCCTCACTGGCGTGCTGGTCGCCGCAATCTGCTGGCTGTTCTACGCCGGAGTTGGCATTTGGGGCATAGACTGGCCGGTGGTCTGGGGTTTCGCGATCATCAATTATGTCTGGTGGATCGCGATCGCCTCGGGAGGAACGTTCATCTCCGCGCTATTCTATCTGACAAGGGCGGACTGGCGCACCTCGCTCAACCGCATCGCCGAGACGATGACAGTGTTCGCGGCCGCCTGCGCGGGAATCTATCCGATCCTGCATCTGGGCCGACCATGGTTATTTTATTGGCTGTTTCCCTTTCCCAATACCCAGACCCTATGGCCGCAGTTTCGAAGCCCGCTGCTTTGGGATTTTTTTGCGATCCTCACTTACGTTATCTCTTCCATCCTGTTTTGGTATTTTGGGCTCATCCCCGATCTCGCGACGATGCGCGATCGCGCGGCAACGCGCCGCAAGCAGATCCTCTACGGCGTGACGGCTCTGGGGTTTCGCGGCTCGGACCGGCAATGGCGGCATTATCATCCGACATATGGCATCCTGGCGGCGATCATGGCGCCGCTGGTCGTTTCCGTTCACAGCATCGTCGGTCTGGATTTCGCCGGCGCTGCCACCGTCGGATGGCATTCCACCGAGTTCCCGCCGTTCTTCGTCTTCGGTGCGCTGTTGTCCGGCTTCGCCATGGTGTTGCTGCTGGCGGTGCCGCTGCGCCGCCTGCTCAATCTCGAAGACTTCATCACCGGACGGCACTTCGATATCTTGTGCAAAATGTTGCTGGTGAGCAGCCTCTGTCTTGCTTACGCCTACGCGATGGATGCGTTCACGGTATTCTACGGTAACCAGCATGCCGAAAAGATCATGTTCATCGACAAGGTCAGCGGATCCTTGGCTCCCGTTTATTGGGCAACCATCCTGTTTAATCTTCTCCTTCCGCAGCTGATGTGGTTTCCGCGGCTGCGCTTGAATCAGACCCTGATCGTAGTGATAAGTCTCGGCGTGATCGTCGGCATGTGGTGCGAACGCTACACCATCGTCGTGATGAGTCTGCGCCGTACTCACCTTCCGTCCGCGTGGGGCAATTTCCACGCGACTTTTTGGGACTGGGCGACACTTTTTGGCACGGTAGGCCTCTTCGCCTCCGGGATCCTACTGTGCGTGCGCTTTCTGCCAGTGATTTCGATGTACGAGATGCGTGCGCTCATCCAGCACCGCCCGCGCGAGGGAGAGAGCCGGTGAACCGCGTCATCGTCGCATCTTTTGCAACCGAGACGGCCCTGCGCGACGCGATGGAGCGCTTGCGCGCCGGGCGCGCCGGCGGACTGCAAACATACACGCCGAAGCGTCTCGAAGACGATCCTCGGGGCTCGTTTGTGCCGCTAGCTATCCTGATCGCGGGTTTGTTTGGCGCGGCGGCGGGTTTCGGGATGGAGGTTTACGCGAACATGATCGGTTATCCTCTCGACATCGGCGGCCGTCCGGAATTTTCCTGGCCGGCTTTCGTGACGATCGCGTTTGACATCGGCGTACTTTTTGCCATTTTCGCCGGAGTTATCGGCTATTTGATCGCCGCGGGCATGCCCAGTCTCTATGATCCGATTGACGAGTGCGAGTCTTTGCGTGAAACCATGCGCGATGGATGGGCCGTCGCGATCCGTACCGGCGATGCGCAGGCACTCGAGCAGGCCCGCGAGATCCTTGACGGCCTCGATCCCAAGCTGATCGAAGAGGCGCCGGCATGAGGCGCGGGCTTCTCCTGATCGCCGCGTTGGCGCCGCTCGGCGGCTGCGACGATATGAGCGTGCAGCCGAAGCAGAAAGTTTATTCGCCGCTCGTGGGGCCCGTGCAAATACCGTCTGGCACCGTGGAATATGATGAGAAGCCGGCGCGGGCACCACCGGTGACGCTCGCGCTCATCGAGCGCGGACAAGACCGGTTTCGAATTTACTGCACGCCGTGCCATTCCGAACTCGGGGACGGGCACGGCATGGTCGTGCAGCGTGGCTTCCCGCCACCACCCTCTTATCACACCGATCGTTTGCGCCAAGCGCCGGTGCAGCATTTCTATGACGTGATCACGAACGGCTACGGCGCGATGTATTCCTTTGCCAATCGCGTGCAGCCCGCGGATCGCTGGGCGATCACGGCCTATATCCGCGCGCTGCAGCGGAGCCAGCACGCCTACCTCGCGGATGTCGCGGCGGACCAGCGGGGAGCGCTGCAATGAATCGTCCCCAGGCGGAACGCATCGCCTGGACGGCGGGGTGCGCCGGCCTCGTTGGTACGGTGATCGGATGGATTGTTGTGCCAGCCACATTCCCGCACGCCTGGCTGGCGGCGTTGACCGCCTGGCTCGGTTGGCCGGTCGGCTGCATGGGGCTTTTGCTGATCCACGCGCTGACCGGCGGGCGCTGGGGTTATGCGATCCGGCCGCAGCTAGTGGCGGGCATGCGCACGGTGTTGCTGCTGCCGCCGGCGGTGATCCCCTTATTGATCGTGTTGCACACGCTCTATCCATGGGCGCGCCCGGACGTGGCGGCGCATCTCGGCAACCGGTTTTACCTGAACCAGCCGTTCTTCCTCGGACGGGGAGCCGTCTACCTGATCGTGTGGCTGGGGCTGGCCGGGCTGATCCTGCAAGCGCTTCGGCAGGACATTCCGGACGCAAGGCTCGCGCGCATCGCGCCCGCCGGGCTGATTCTTCTGGCGATTACCGTCACCTTTGCGGCGATCGACATGACCATGTCGCTCGATTCGCGTTTTGCCTCCAGCGCCTACGGTCTGATCGCGATTGCCGAAATGGGGCTTTTGGCGCTGTCGGTATCCGTCTTCGCCGCCGTTATCGGCGAGCCGCCGGACGATACCGAGTTGCGCGACCTTGGGAGGCTGCTGCTGGCGCTGCTCGTCCTCTGGGCATACCTCGACTTCATGCAGGTGCTGATCGTCTGGGAGTCCGACCTGCCGAACGAGGCGCCATGGTACATCATCCGCTTGAACGGCGGATGGGGCATCGCCGCGGCCTTGGTGGGGGGGTGCCATTTCGTGCTGCCCTTTTTCGCTCTGCTGTCGCCCCGGCTGCAAGGTTCGCCGCGCGGAATCGCTTGCGTCACCGCACTGCTGATCCTGAGCGAGGTCGTCCGCGGCTGGTGGCTGGTGGTGCCGGCGTCCGGGCGCAACTTCGGTCTGGTCGATGTGTTGGCGATGCTCGGCATGATTGGAATTGCGGCAGCGCTGGCGCTACGTGCGCCCCTGTTGCCGGGCTTTCCTGAGGTGGCGCGACGCCATGTCTGAGAAACTCCTTGACCCCGCAAGACATGAGCCGACCGATGTCGGAGGCCGCTTCATTTGGGCCGGCGTGGCGCTGGTGCTGGCGTCGGTATTTATTTCGGGATTGATCGTTCTGTGGCTTTACCCGGGAGCGACCACCGACCGCACCTTGCGCTTGCCCCTGCCGCGCTACCCAGATCCCCAGCTTCAACCCGATCCAGCGGCGGCCATGCGGCGGTTCCGCGACGCGGAAATGCGGCAGCTCAACGGCGCGGGTTGGGTCGACAAGGCGAATCGCATTGCGCACATCCCCATAGCCGACGCGATGCGCAAAATCGCCGAGGAAAATATTCCTGGCTGGCCCGGGGCGGCGGTGCCGCCCGTCGCGCGCGCGAATGCTCCTGCTTCGCCCGCGCCCGCCGGGCAGCCCCATGAAGCGCAGGAGACGGTTCCAAGCTCGCCAGCATCGACGGAGGAAGCCCATGCGGCTGCGCGTTCTCATTTTGCTTCTTCTTCTGCTCGTGGCGCCGCCGTTCGCGGTTGCGGCGCCGGCGCTGGATCTCAGCGGCATTGCCTACGAGCAAAAGCCAGGCGCCCAAATCCCCATCCAAGACATATTCCGCGACGACACCGGCCGCATCGTGCGGCTGGACGATCTTTTTGAAGGAAAGCCGTTGATCCTTGCACTGGGGTACTTCCGTTGCCCCAATCTTTGCAGCGTCGTTCGCAGCGACTTGTTCGAGGCGCTCCAGGCGTCCGGAATGATGGCGGGCCGCGATTACGCGTTGGTCGCCTTGAGCATCGATCCGTCGGAGACCCGTGCTGACGCCGCTGCGGCCAAGGCGGAAGATGTGCAGCGCTATCCGGCTCCGGGCGCCGCGCAGAATTGGCATTTCCTGACCGGGACCTTCGACGCCGTGCAGGCGGTTGCTAACGCAGTTGGTTTTCACGAGCGCTTCGATCAGGAGCTGAAACAATTCGCGCACCCGGTCGGCATCGTCTTCGCAACGCCGGCAGGTCTCGTATCGAGCTATCTGCTCGGTGTCGGTTATCAGCCCGCCGACGTGCGGCTCGGCGTGACCAGGGCTGCATCGGGAAGCATCGCGGCGGCGGCGCTGCCGGTGCTGTTGCTGTGCTACGACTACAATCCGGTGACAGGGCGCTACACGCTCGCCATCATGAAGCTGTTGCGCTTGGCCGCGGCGATCACGGTAGGCACCGTCGCAGGCGTGTTGTTCCTCGCGTTTCGCCGCGAGAAGAGGCGCACATGAATTTCTGGCTCCCCCAGGCGACAACCAGTGCGGCGGAAGTCGACTACCTGATCCTCGCCCTGCTTCTGGCTTCCTGCGCAATCCTCGCGCTCGTCTTTGGTCTGATCTTGCTCTATATGATTAGATACCGCGCTGGCAGCGACATTGATCGCGGTGCGCTCGCCGAGAAGACTTGGCGGCTGGAGACGGCCTGGACCGTGGCGACCTTGCTCGTCTTCTTTGGTCTATTCGTCTGGGGCGCGGATCTCTATGTCCGGCTGTTCCAACCTCCTTCCGACGCTTTGAAGATCTATGTTGTCGGCAAGCAGTGGATGTGGAAAATCGAGCATGATGGCGGTCAGCGCGAGATCAACGCATTGCATTTGCCGGTCGGGCTCCCGATCGAGCTGGTGATGACGTCGGAGGATGTGATCCACGATTTTTCTGTGCCGGCATTTCGGATCAAGCACGACGTGCTGCCGGGCCGTTACGAAACGTTGTGGTTTCAGGCTGACCGGCCAGGCAGATATCGCTTGTTCTGCACGCAGCTTTGCGGCACAGGCCACGCCAGCATGATTGGCGAGGTCACGGTCATGTCCGATCCGGATTACCAAGAATGGCTGGAACAAAATAGCGGCGGCGAGACCCTGGCGAACCAAGGTAGCACCCTGTTCATGCGCTATGGCTGCAGTGGCTGCCATGGCGGGAACGGCACCGGCGGACGTCAGTCGGGCAGCACGGTGCGCGCTCCCGCCCTTGCAGGGCTCTATGGCAGTCCGGTGACGCTGATCGACGGCACAATAGTCACCGCGGACGACCGTTATATCCGCGATTGCATCCTAATACCGGAGACGCAGCGGGTGGCGAGCTATCCGCCGGTCATGCCCTCCTTCTCGGGACAGATCAGCGAAGGAGATCTTCTAAAGATCATTGCTTTCATCAAGTCCTTAACACCGGAGGCACAGCCATGAGCGTAACAGCCGCCATTGACGCCCCAGAGATCGCCGATTCGTACCTGACCGACGGCGTTACGCTCCGCAGCTGGCTGTTGACAACCGATCACAAGCGGATCGCAGTCCTCTATCTTGGGACGATTACAATCTTTTTCTTTGTCGGCGGCGTCGCGGCGGCATTGATGCGTTATAATTTGATCGTGCCGCAAGGCATGATCGGGTCGGCGGAGACATATAACAGGCTCTTCACCATGCATGGCGTGGTGATGGTGTGGTTCTTTCTGATTCCCGCCGTTCCGACGACGCTCGGCAATTTCGTTATCCCCTTGATGATCGGCGCGCGCGACCTGGCCTTCCCAAAGCTCAATCTGATCAGCTGGTATCTCTTTGTCGCCGCGGGCATCATCCTTCTCTGGTCTCTGTTCGCGGGCGGCATCGATACGGGCTGGACCTTCTACACCCCACTTGCCTCCACCTACTCCCACTCGCACGTCTTGGCGGCGGTCGCCGCGGTCTTTGTCGCTGGCTTTTCTTCCATCGCGACTGGGCTGAACTTCATCGTCACCATCCATCGACTCCGGGCGCCGGGCATGACCTGGTACAAGATGCCGGTGTTCCTTTGGTCGCTCTACGCCACCAGTGTCCTTTTGGTGCTTGCCACCCCAAATTTGGCCATGACGCTGCTGCTGCTGGCATTCGAGCGAATCTTCCACATCGGCGTGTTCGATCCGGCGATAGGCGGCGATCCACTGTTGTTCCAGCACCTGTTTTGGTTCTATTCCCACCCGGCCGTCTACATCATGATCCTGCCGGGCATGGGCGTGATC